>JAZNQI010000123.1:0-26187 GCA_045590095.1 Acetatifactor sp.
ACTGTATGTAGGAGTGACAATAAATATGAAGTCGATGATGAATAGGTCTGCTTTGAGGGAAATTAAGCAAAGTATGGGACGCTATCTGGCCATTTTGGCTATTGTGGCGCTGGGGGTAGGTTTTTTTGCCGGGTTAAAGGCAACCACACCGGCTATGTTAAAAACTGCAGAAACTTATTGGAATGACAAGCAATTGTATGATTTCAGACTCATTTGTACTCTGGGATTTGGAGAGGAAGAAATTGCTGAACTTGCAAAGCGCCCGGATGTACGAGCGGTACAGGGGGCTTATAGTTTTGATATAATCTGTCAAAATTCCAGCGACGGAAGTGCGCGGGTAATGAAGGCGCACAGTATTACAGAAGGAGTAAATGAATTGGAACTTCTGGAGGGACGCATGCCGAAAGGAGCAAATGAATGCGTTGTGGATTCCAGAATGTTTTCTCATAAATATATTGGGAAGAAAATTAAGTTTTCTCCGTTAAATAACGAGGATGATTTGGCTAATTTTACATATTACGAATACAAAATCGTAGGTATTGTAAATGCTTCTTATTATTCGCAGTTTGAACGGGGAAATACTTCCTTGGGAGACGGAACAATAAGTGGATTCTTTTATCTTTTGCCGGAGGGTTTTCAGGCAGAAGCATATACGGAAGCATATGTGAAACTGAACGAAGATTTTCCTCTATACAGTGAACAGTATCGTGATTATATAGAAGGAAAACAGGACGAGTGGGAACTTTGTATGGAGGACGTGGGCGTCCTGCGTTATGAAAATGTGCTGGCAGAAGCGAATCGGAAACTTTCAGACGCGAAAAAAGAATTGGCAGAAGGAAAGGCTGAGGGAGAGCAGGAATTAAAGGATGCCAAAGCCCAACTGGAGCAGGCGGCATTGGATATTGAGGACGGAAAGAAACAACTTGAGGATGCCAAGGCAGAGCTTGCGGAAGGGTTGCAGACTTTGGCAGAAGAAGAAAAGAAATTAGAAGATGGTTCCCGGGAAATCGCCGGAAATCAAAAAGTAATTCTGGATAAAGAGACAGAAGCAGAAGCCGGCATGGAGGCTTGGAAGGCTAAGCAGGCTGAACTTAAGACTGCGCAGGAAGAGCTTGCGAAGAATGAAGCACTTTTGGAAAATAAAGAAGCGCAGCTTTTGGTGGCAGAATCCCAGCTTGCACAAAAGGAAGCTGAGTTAATTGCTGCTGAAGAACAATTGGCAGTTTTGGAAGCAACCATTCCCCAACTGATTGCTAAGATTGAAGAATACGAAGAAAAGTTGGCCGAGCTTGAATGGATGGAACAAACCGGTATTTTGCCGGAGGAATGGCAGAATATGCTAATAGAAACCCGGAATAGTCTGGCGGCACTTAAGGAAGCCTTGGCAAATTCTTATGCGGAAATAGAGGCAAACCGCACTGCTTTGGAAGAAGGAAAAGTGCAGTTACAAGCTGCTAAAATCCAGCTGGCAGACGGCAGGAAGCAACTGGAGGCGGGAAAACAGCAGATTGCAGATTATAAAAAGCAGTTGGCGGACGGTAATCTGGCATTGGAAGAAGCTTGGACAACCATGATGGATGGCAAGAAGCAAATTCGTGACGGAAAGTTAGAGCTTACCAAGGGAAGAACTGAGATTGAAAAAGGCCGGGATGCTTTGGCGGATGCCAGAGAAGAACTGGAAGTCGGTTTGGAAGAGATTGCAGAAAAAGAGCAGGAACTGGCCGATGGTGAACAGGAATATTTAGATGGATTGGCTGAATACGAAGAGGGACTGGCGGAGTTTGAGGCCGAGATAGCGGATGCTGAGGCAGAAATTGCCAAGGCAGAACAGGATTTGGCAGAGTTAGAAAAGCCCAAGCAGTATGTTCTGGGGAGAGATACCAATGTTGGTTATGTTTGCTTTGAAAGTGACAGTAATATAGTAAATCGTATTTCGGATGTATTTCCGGTATTTTTCTTTTTGGTGGCGGCGCTTGTATGCATGACAACCATGAGCCGTATGATTGAAGAACAAAGAACCCAGATAGGTACTTTGAAAGCATTGGGCTATAGCAGATGGTCCATTATGGGGAAATATATGTTTTACAGCGGTAGTGCGGCAGTAACCGGTTGTGTGGGTGGATTTTTGATTGGTATTCTGCTGTTTCCCTATATTATTTGGGTGTGTTACGGCATGATGTACAATATGGGCAGGTTTTGTTTTGTATTTGACTGGAAAATGGCAGTCTTTTCTTTGGCAGTTGCCTTGTTATGTTCGGTAGGAGTGACTTGGTACAGTTGCAGAAAGGAATTAAATGAAGTGGCGGCTCAGTTAATGCGTCCCAAGACACCGCAGGCGGGCAAGAGAATCTTTTTGGAGCGAATTCCCTTTATTTGGAAGCGCCTGAAGTTTTTGCAGAAAGTATCTGTACGAAATGTGTTCCGTTATAAGAAACGTTTCTTAATGATGGTGCTTGGTATCAGTGGTTGTACGGCGCTGATTATCGCCGGTTTTGGAATCAATGATTCTGTATCCAAAGTAGTATCCCATCAATTTGAGGAGATATCAGTGTATGATATGAGTGTATCCTTGAAAGATGGCTGGGATGAGGAGACAAAAGGAGTTATAGAGGAAGTACTTGAGAATAATGCAGTGTCTTATGGATTGGCTATGGAAAGCGCTGTAAATCTTCAGACAGAAAAAGGAACAAAGTCTATCAGTTTGGTAGTTCCTCAGAGTCCGGAAGGGCTGGCGGATTTTGTGAATATGCATACTCTGAAAAAGAAACCCATATCCTATCCGAAAAAAGGTGAAGCAGTCATTTGTCACAGATTATCGCAGGATTACGGATATCAGGTGGGTGATGTAATTCGGATGCAGGATGATGACTTCAATACCATTGAGGTAACTGTCAGCGGAATTATGCAGAACTTTGTGAATAATTACGTGTATATTCATCCGGATACTTATAAGGAGCAGTTGGGAAAATCGGCGGATTACAAGAGCCTGTATGTGAATCTGAAAGAAGAGGATTCGGTGGATGCGCATCAGGTTTCGGCTGCACTTATGAAGTTAGAGGAAGTAACAGCGGTTTCAGTGAACGCGGATACCATGGAACGTTTCGACAGTATGATGGCCAGTATTGATTATATTGTTATTTTGGTAATCTTATGTGCGGCAGCGCTGGCGTTCATTGTTATTTATAACCTGACCAATATCAATATTACAGAGCGTGTCAGAGAAATTGCTACAATCAAGGTACTGGGCTTCTATAAGAATGAGACTGCGTCCTATGTATTTCGTGAGAACATCCTGCTGACCGTAGTGGGTTCTCTGGTGGGTATCGGACTGGGCAAGCTTTTGCACTGGTTTATTATGCAGGTGCTGCGTGTAGATTTGGTTACTTTTGATGTACGTGTTACCGGGCTTAGTTATGTGCTCAGTGTACTATTGACGTTTTTCTTTGCCATGTGTGTGAATTTCATGCTTACCGGCAAATTGGAGAAGATCAGTATGACAGAGTCTCTGAAATCAGTGGATTAACCGCTGAGAGAGGAGCATCTTAAAGAAATCTTAATGAAGCTTAAAGGCTTCTTAAAACACTTTTGGCCCGGAGTGCTTTATACTTGAAGTAGAGAGTAGAACAAATATAAGCATGAGGAGGAAGTGTTATGAATAAAAGATTGTATAAAGCTTTAAAGAGCAGAATATTTATGGCGTTAGTGGCTATGGGTGTGCTGCTCTTTTCTTGTGGTTGTGGGAAGGAAGAGGCGGTGCAACCGGATGTAAACAGTCACGTCCCGGGAGAGGAGTATGGGTATGTGTCGGAGATTCATACCATGAAAGAAGAGGAGTTTGGCGAATATGGAATGCGTATTCCTTTCTTTACGGAGGAAAAATTTTTTTATCGCCATGATGCTTATCCCAACGGACCATACGGGATGCCGGTCAGTATTATGGAGTGCCGGTCCTTAGATAATGTAACACAGATCGGCGATGCCAAATTTGAGTTTTCAGTGCCGGATTGTCAGACCAGTATCAATGCCATGGCGGCAGATGCAGAAGGTAATATTTATGCGGTGTGGAGTGCTTACTCCATTTATGTAGAAGGGGAAGAGTATGACTACAAGTTGCAGGGTGTCTGGCTGGTGAAATATGATGGTGCAGGGAATCAGTTAGAAAGTGTGAGCTTGTTGGAGGAGCTGGAGGAATGGTATGTTTATGAAATGTGCGTAGATAAAGCTGGTAGGCTTTATATGAATTCCGGTGAGAAGGTGTTTGTATATAATTCTAAGTTGAAATATGAAAAGACCATAGATATCCCCGGCTTTCAGAATATGTTTCTTGCAGACGGGGAGCGGGTGTTTGGTATGCAACACGCCGGTATGGGACCGGAACTTATAGAGCTGGATGCTGAAAAGGGCGGTGTTAAGGCTACTTATGGCAATATTCCCGCATTTAATGGCTTCTTTGCGGATGGCAGAAACGGGAAACTTTTGTATAGTAGCACGTCCAAATTATATGAATACGATTTGGCCACCTGTGAATCGGTGGAGGTGCTGAATTGGGTGGATACTAACGTGAATGGTAATTATATCAGTGCGTTTAAGGTGCTTAAAGACGGGCGGTTTGCATTGGTGTATGACAATTATGAGGACGATCCGGAGGTGATTTTCCTGACAAAAGTACCCCGTGCACAGATACCGGAAAAGGAAGTGCTGACACTTGCCTCTTTCACAGGGGACGGTTCCACTCTCCAACAGCATATTATTCAATTCAACCGAAATAGTGAAAAATATAAGGTGGAATTAAAGACTTACTACGAGTATGGTATGGCAAACGGGCCGGAGGATTTTGATGATGCCATGACCTTATTACATATGGATATTGTGAGTGGAGATGCACCTGATCTTATTTATTTGAATCAGCTGGATATATATAATTTGGCAGATAGTCAGGCATTGGAGGATTTGACACCTTATCTGGAAAACAGTCAGACAGTGAAACGGGAAGATTTTTTGGAAAGTGTGCTTGAGGCCTATGAAATAGATGGCAGGTTGGTAACCATACCCACATCCTTTACCATGAGAAGTCTATTTGCCAAGGAACGGCTGGTAGGAGCAGAGGCTGGCTGGACGCTGGAAGAAATGATGGCACTTAAAGAGAAATATCCGGAACCGCTCTTTATTCCGCGCTTGGATAGAATACTGGCACTTAGAATGTGTTTGGAGTACAGTTGGGAGAGTTTTGTGAATGAGGAAACGGGGGAATGCTTCTTTGACAGTGAAGAATTTGTGAAAGTATTGGAGTTTACAAATTCTTTTGGTCAGTGGGGAGGTTTTGAGCAGGAGCCTTATGATGCTTTGCAAAAGGATGAAATGATTTTAGTGGACGAAGTGATTAGTGATATAGAGAACTATCAAATGGTTCGTTTACTGATAGAAGAACCTTCCACTGCCATCGGGTATCCGTCGAGTGACGGGACCCCGGTTACGGTGATTTCCGGCTGGGATACCTATGCCATTGCAACAAGAAGTGATAACAAGGAAGGTGCATGGGAATTTATGGAGAGTGTATTGGCGGAAGAGAATATGCAGAAGGTGTACTTCAGTTTTCCTACACGTGTGAGTCTGCTGGAAGAGATGTTTGCTGAGGCTATGGAGAAAGAATATGAGACGGATGAGACAGGGAATGTGCTCTATAATGAAGCAGGTGAGCCTATCGAGAAGATTAAGTATACTTGGGGCTATGGAGAATGGACGGCTGAAATCTATGCTGCTACGGAGGAGGAAATCAATGAACTGCGGCAGATGATGTCCCATGTACGAGTGGAAGGTGGCCGTAGTCAAACCATTATCGAAATTGTTCAGGAGGAGGCCGGTGCCTATTTCGCCGGCCAGAAAACTGCTGAGGAAGTGGCGGAAATTATCCAGAGCAGAGTGGAGATTTATGTGAGCGAAAATCGTTAAGAAAAATTAATATTTCTTTAGAAAATCTTAAATTGTTTTTTGGGCATATAGGCTTTACAATACTACTGTATGGAAGTAGAATATGAAATGAGAAAAGAGGAGTAGAAACATTATGAAGAAACGAATTGGTTTACTGCTTATGGCAGTACTGATGATGCTTTCTGTGGCCGCTTGCGGCAAGAAAGATGAGGAGGTTGCGGCTGGTGAAAATGCCGATACGGCATCCCAATATGTGTACGTTCCGGAGTTTTTCAAACTGGAACGTGGGCAGAATGATTGGTTTAACGGCGTTACAATTCAGGGAGATAAGCTTTATTATACCTTACAGGGATATGATGAAGCGACGGGAACTATGACAAATAAGTTTGCGTATCGTTCCTTAAGTGACTTGAGTGCAGAAAATGCAATCGCTCTTGAATTTTCTGCTGAAGGGTTAGAAGCAAGTATGGATATGGGCTGTCCTGATGCAGAAGGCAATATTTTCGGCATTTGGTACGCATATGAGCCTTGGGTCGAAGGCATGGAATATTACGATATGAAAGGCTACACTTATCTGACCAAGTTTGATAGTACCGGTAAGCAGATTTTCGCAAAGGAATTGACAAGTGATATTTTTGTAGATTCTGAAGATGTCTATATTCAGAAAATGCTGGTTTCAACCGACGGAAAGGTAGTGCTTTCCACCGGTACATATTTCTATATTTTTAACAATGACGGCAGTTTGTTTAAAAGTGTTCCTACCGGTACGGACTGGGTGGATAGTATGTGTATTACCGAGGCGGGCAAGCTTTTGTATACCACTTATGGTATGGCCGGCATGGAAATGTGTGAAATTGATCTTGCTACAGGTGCAAAGGGTAATACCTACAAGAACATTCCGGATTCGAACGGTAAAATGGAATACATAAATGGCAAATTGTATATGTCCGGTTACACCAAGTTGTTTGAATATGATTTGGAGAAGCAGGAAGCAGTAGAAGTACTTGACTGGTTGACCAGTAATATAGAAGGAAACTACGTGCAGACTTTTACGGTAGCTGAGGATGGCAAGATTGTTGTTTACTGTGACAACTACAACGAAGGTACGGAAGTAGCAGTTTTGACCAAGACCCTTGCTTCAGAAGTACCACAGAAAGAGACGATTACTTTGGCGACCTTGTACGATGGAAGCATGCTGACAGAAGCAATTGTTAAGTTTAACAAGACGAATACCAAGTATCAGGTTAAATTAAAGTCGTATATAGACAGTGATTCGGAGTGGACTGAGACTACCTATGAGGACGGTCTTGCACGTATGTATGCAGATTTGATTGGGGATAATGCACCGGATATTATTGATTTGAGTTATGTAGACGTACCCAGTCTGGTTGCAAAGGGTGCACTTGAAGATTTGACGCCTTATTTAGAAAAGAGCACCATTGCTAATAAGAATGACTTCGTGGAAAGTGTATTAAACGCATACAATTATGATGGTGTACAGGTATCTGTTCCCGCCAGCTTTAATATTATGACATTGATGGGAAAGGCAAGCAATGTGGGAACTGAGCCCGGTTGGACTTTGGATGAAGTGATGGCATTGGCAGATAAGAATCCGGATGCACAATTGATTAAATATGTGACCAAAGAGCAGGCTTTGCATCTTTGTATGCAATATAATAGCGACAGTTTTATTGATTATAAATCAGGAACCTGTAAATTCAATAGCCCTGAATTTATTAAAGTGTTAGAGTTTGCAAATCGTTTCCCGGATGAACCAAACTATGATGACGATAGCAGTTTCCCGGCTCTGATTCAGTCCGGTCAGGTGCTTTTGGCAGATGTATATTTGTACGATGTACAGGAATATCAGATGCATCGTTTGATGTTTGAAGAAGAGGCTACCTGTATTGGTTATCCTACCTCGGATGGTACGCCCGGTGTATTTATTTCCGGGCAGGATATGTGTGGTATCAGTTCGACCAGTAAATGTAAGGATGGTGCATGGGCTTTCGTGGAAAGTACATTGGCGAAATCGGATGATATGAATCATATTTGGATGTTCCCTTCTCGTAAGGACCAACTGGATGAACTGTTTGCAGAGGCTATGAAGCCGGAGTATATGAGAGATGCCAATGGTGATATCATGTACGATGAAGAAGGTAATGCCTTGCAGTATCCTAAGACTACATGGGGATATGATGATTGGGAAGCAGAGATTTATGCAGCTACACAGGAAGAAGTGGACGATTTGAAGGCTATGATCAGTATGGCAAGACCTGTGGCAGGTGCGGACCAGACCATATTTAATATTATCACGGAAGAAGCATCCTCATATTTCAAAGGACAGAAGAGCGCGCAGGATGTGGCAAACATTATCCAGAGTCGTGTGGAAGTATATGTAAGCGAAAACTACTAGGGAGGGCTTTTCCTTGGAAAAGACAGGCATTAAAAAGAAGAATTTGCGAAGAAAGAGTAAAAGAACAAAGCGTGTAAAAAGAAGCTCGGGGCTGTTTATAGCCCCTAGCTTTCTTGGCGTATTACTCTTTTTTGTAATTCCTTTTATTGTGGTGATTTTTTATTCACTGGTAGACAATCCTATCAGCAAAAATTTTGTAGGATTAGAAAATTTTGAATATATTTTGCAAAATAATGCTTTCAAAAGAGCGATTAAGAATACATTTACATTTTCAGTGGTAGCAGTGCCGTTGGCGGTTATTTTATCCTTGCTTTTAGCGATTCTTTTGGATACCAAAATACCTTTTAGAAGTCAGTTCAGAACATTCTTCTTAAGCCCCATGATGGTGCCGGTGGCATCCATTGTATTAATTTGGCAGGTATTATTCAGTTATAACGGAGCTGCTAATGAAATATTACTTCTCTTCGGCGAGGATAAGATAGACTGGTTAAAGTCAGAATACGCGCCGATTGTTATTGTTATTTTGTTTTTGTGGAAGAACCTGGGATATAATATGATTTTATTTATGGCAGCCCTTGCCAGTATCCCGAAAGATATTTTGGAGGTGGCAAGATTGGAGAGTGCCAATTCCTTTAAGATTTTCTTTCACATAAAAATCAGGTATTTATCATCTACGTTTATGTTTGTAACCATTATGTCATTAATCAGTTCGTTTAAGGTGTTCAGAGAGGTATATTTGCTGACTACGGATTATCCCTTTGAATCCATATATATGTTACAGCATTTCATGAACAATACCTTTAGAAATTTGGATTATCAGAAACTGTCCAGCGCGGCGGTACTTATGTCTGCAGTGATGGTAGTTATTATCGGTATTTTATTTATTGTGGAAAATCATTTCGGAAAGGATGTGGAAGGATGAGTAAGAAGAGTCGAACCGCAACCCGTTTTGAAGTGAAAGCCCACAGAGCGGCAGTACGGAGACGTACGTGGAGCGGATTTAAAATATTAATAGCAACTTTATTTGCGGCAGGCTTTGCATGTTTGTTTTTGGCACCTATTGTACTTACCATAACCAATTCATTCATGTCTGCTACGGAAATATCGGCCAATTATGGCAGCATTTTTGCCACCACCGATACGGGCGGCAAGGTGTATGTGGCAGAAAGAGTAAATCTGAAATTTATTCCGGATATGGTATCCGTAAGTCAGTACAAAACAGTATTGTTTAAAAGTCCGGAATATTTGTTAAAGTTTTGGAATTCCGTGGTTTTGGTTGGACCGATTGTGTTTTTTCAGTTGGCAGTGGCGGCACTTGCTTCTTATGGGTTTGCAAGATATGACGGAAAACTCAGATCAATAGTGTTTTTCCTGTACATTATTTTGATGTTAATGCCCTATCAGGTTACGTTGGTACCTAATTACCTGGTATCAGACTGGTTGGATATTTTGGATACGAAATGGGCCATTTGGCTGCCGGGTATCTTCTCACCTTTTGCGGTGTATTTGTTGACAAAGTTTATGAAACGAATACCGACTTCGGTAATAGAAGCAGCGCAGATTGACGGTGCGGGAGAGTGGCAGATTTTCAGAAGAATTTGTTTGCCATTATGTAAAGGGGCTATGGCAAGTGCGGCGATTTTGGTCTTTATTGATTACTGGAATATGGTAGAACAGCCATTGATTTTGTTGTCGGATCCGGAAACCCATCCCTTATCCGTATTTTTGAGTAAGATTAACGCAGGAGAAGTGGGATTGGCATTTGCAGTGGCGACAGTTTACATGATTCCAAGTTTATTTGTATTTTTGTATGGCGAGGAGTACCTGGTGGACGGTATTACTTACCAGGGCGGAATAAAAGGTTAGGAGGAGCATATGAGCGAAAGAAAGAAAAATAAAAGAGAGTGGGTAAAGACAGCGGCAATAATCTTTTTGTCTATTATGCTGATACTGACTTTTTTCTCCAATACAATTATGAATCATTCCCTTCCGGAAGTTGCAACTCAGTACGTGCAGCCGGATACCATTACTGCTAAAATCAGGGGAAATGGTATTATTGAAAGCGGAGATCCTTACAGCGTGAAGATTAAAGGCGTGCGTAAGGTGGAATCGGTAGAAGTTCGTGTGGGTGACAAAGTACAAAAGGGAGAAATTTTGTGCTATTTGTCTGCAGAAGACAGTGCGGAACTGACAGCTGCCAGAGCGGAATTAAAAACAGCAAAATCAGAATATGATATGGCTCTTTTAAATATTGAAAATGATGTAAGTGTCATTCAAAACGGTGGTGCCGGCTCGGCCGAGGATTACAAAGCAAAAGTAATTGCCTTAAAAAATGAGATTGCACTTGCAGAGTCAGAGGTAGAAGCAGCAAGGACAAAACTTTCAGAATTGCAGGCATGGGGAAATGCCCTGACTACTCAAATCAGTGTAACACCATCTAATAATGCAAATACGGACGCAGAAAAAAAGGCTGTGGAAAATGCACAGGCTGCAGTTGATGCGGCAGAGATGGCAATACAGGCTGCAATAAATGAGCAGGCAAGAAGTAAGAATGAACAAACAAAATTACAGAATGAATTAGACAGATATTTGTTATCCGTGAGTGGCGGAGATGCGGATTTGGCATATGTGATGAGTTTGGAGCAGGCCATTGAAGATGAGAAAGAAAAGGAAGCTGCAGCAATCCAAAAGCAGGCAGATGAAGAGGTTAAAAAAGCAGATGCAGAGTATGCTTTAAAGGTGGCAGAAAAAGCTTTGAATGATAAAATTGCTTCCGGTGATACATCGGGAATTATCGCAGGTTTACAGGCACAATTGGATCAAAATACAGTGGCTGTATTTCATGCAACGAATGATTTGTCAGCAAAAGAAGCTGTTCTGGCAGAGAAAAACGAAGCTTTGAATGATTATGTAAGTAATGTATATACTTCCATTAATTTGAATTCTTTATTGGAGCGTGTATTAGCTGCAGAAGAAGCGGTTGCAAAGTTAGAAGCTGATGTGGTAGGCAGTGAGGTAGCGGCACCTATCAGCGGAACTATTATCAGTTCCAATGTAAAGTCCGGCTTGGATACGCCGGATGACGGTATTGTATTTACCATGCAGCCGGAGGGCGAAGGCTTTACCATGAGTTTTTCCGTAACCAATGACCAGGCAAAGCGTCTTTCTGTTGGTGATATCGCAGAGCCGGTAAATGCATGGCGATATGATAATATGCAGATTGTTTTGGAAAGTATCAGACCGGACAGAAGTAACCCTGCAGAGAATAAGCTACTTGTATTTAGTATTTCGGGAGAAAATGTAGTGGCAAATCAGTCCCTGAATATTTCCGTGGGACAAAAGAGTGCTACATATGATATGGTAGTTCCCAACAGTGCGATTCATGAAGACAATAATGGTAAGTTTATATTGATAGTTGAGGCAAAGAATTCTCCTATCGGTACAAGATACATTGCAACAAGAGTGGATGTGCAGGTGCTTGCAAGCGATGATACCAAATCGGCAATTCAAGGCGCTTTGTACGGATATGAATATGTTATTACTACATCCACAAAACCTATAGAGGCGGGTCAGCAGGTTAGATTAACAGAGAATTAGGATAGGAGAGACTATGAAAAAGATAATGAAATCTTTCTCTGTTCGGAAGCTGGTTTTGTCCATTGCATGTCTCAGTTCCCTGATTATATTTACGGTGTTGGCACTCATTGCCTCATCAATCATTAAAAAGCAGGATACCCAGCAGGCAGCGTTGCGGTGGAGTGATGAGGGTGATGTATCACAAATCAGTTGTTTCTTTTCGGTAAATGCGAATGTGACAGAGGATTTTTTGGAAGAGTTTTCTCATAAGGTTGACATGGCTTTACAGGAAGCGTCTGTAGAAACAGAATCCGAAAATCCGGATGCCAGATTATGGGTAGATGCTTATAGTGCAAACGGAACAATCAGTATAACAGGAAGCACGGGCAGTATTACCTCGGATGCTATCGGTATTGGCGGTGACTTTTTCCTGTTTCATCCAATACAGTTGGTAAACGGTTCCTATTTTTCCGGCAATGATTTAATGCAGGATTATTGTATTTTGGATGAACAAGCGGCTTGGAAACTGTTTGGCTCCAACAATATTTCCGGTAAGGTGGTGGAAATAGGCGGTGTTTCCCATATTGTAACAGGTGTGGTGAAACACAAAGAGGGCAAGATGCAGGAGGCTGCGGGTCTGGAAGACATGTTGGTATATGTGAGCTATGATTCTTTACAGAAATACGGCATGAACAATGGTATCAACCATTACGAAATCGTCATGCCCAATCCGGTGAAAGAATTTGCATTTAATTATGTGAGGGACAATATCGGTATTTCTGAAAAGGAAGTAGAGATTGTTGAGAACAGTAACAGATATAGTGTTTGGAACAGAGTAAAACAAATAAGTAAATTGCCGACACGTTCTATGAACGGAAAAGCAATTATTTATCCTTACTGGGAAAATGTGGCCCGGGCGAATGAAGATATTTTAGCTTTTATCATGTTGGGAGAATTGCTGTTCTTGGGATTCCCTACTGTGGTATTGTTGATAATATTGATACGCATGTGGAAAAGAAAGAATTGGACGATTAAAAGTATTTTTGTGAAATGCAAGGATAAAATATCGACGATTTGGAACCGCATTTGGTATAAAATCCGCTCAAAGTGGAAAGGCAGGAAAAAGGGCAAGAAACATGAGTGGACAGATATTAAAGAATATGAGGAGGAATAGTATGAGAAAGATGAAACGATTGTTATGTGCGGCATTGGCTATGGTAATGGTGTTGTCATTATGTTCCTGCGGTGACGGTGAGGAGGAAATAAGCCCTGAAGCACAGGCGCAAGCCGAAGCCAATATTGCAGAATCAAAAAAGTATGTCTACTCCGGCAAGGATATTGATTTTGGTGTGGATTTTGACACTGTGGGAATGTATGGTATGTCCTGCGTGGATGGCCGCGTGTATGTCTTGGTCGAAGACTGGAATAACACACTTAGTGGCTCAGAAGGTTCGGGAGCAGTGGCAGACGATGGCATTGAACCTCGTGTGAATGCTGTTGTGGAGGGTGACATAGCAATAGAAGACGGAGTGATTGAAGTGCTTCCGGAGGAGTATGTATATATTCCGCCGTCTTACTATTTGATATCTGTTAAGATTGACGGAACTGACAGACAGATGTACAAGCTGGATATTCCGAGCACAGGTTCTTACAGTTATATTTCTGCTAATTATCTGGCAAAGGATGGTTCAGTCATCGTTTTGGTAGAAAGTGCATATGAAGATTATTCCGATCCTGAAAATCCTATTTATGAGCCCAGTTTTATGATGTATAAATGGGACAATCAGGGCGTGAAGCAGTGGGAACTTGATATGACTCCGGATACAGAAGAAGGAGCCTATGCTTGGTTCTATGTAAATAATTTCATGGAAAATAATGATGGTACATTATCTCTTATCACCGGTGAGCAGGAAGTAGTTATTCTCAGTGCGCAGGGAGAGATTGTAGATCGATACAAAATGAACGAAAGCGGAACGGAGAATATAGGTCAAATCTTTAAAACTAAGGATGGTACGGTATATGCGACTTCCTACGATAATGATTATATAAAGATGTATATTTCTACCTATGATATTAAGACCGGTAAATTGGGTGAAAAGAAAGAAATGCCGGAAGGCTTAAGCAGTTATAACATGTATCCCGGCAGTACAACTGATTTGTTATTGAGTAATTCCATGGGTATTTATACCTATAATATCGGAGATGCAGAACCGGTTAAGGTAATGGATTTTATTAACTCAGATGTACCTACTTATGGCATGAGTAATATTACTTTCCTGGATGATAAAACTTTTGTGGCAAATTATCATGATTCTACAGATTACAAGAGTCATATTGCAGTATTTAGCTATGTAGATCCTTCGACGATTGCTGATAAGGCGGTTATTGTTTTGGGATGCCAATGGTTGGGAGGCGATGTTAAAGCCAGAGTAATTGAATTTAACAAAACAAATCCTAAATACAGAATATCAGTGAAGTCTTACGGAGAAACCGGGGATTATGAGCAGGCGCTTACCAATATGAACAATGATATCATAAGCGGTAAGATGCCGGATATTGTAATGATTGAGACCAATCAGGATATCAGCAGCTGGGTAAACAAGGGCTTACTTGCAGATATCAGAGAACTGATTGCAGCAGACAGTGAATTGGCAAATCAAGAGTATTTGCAGAATATTTGGGATGCATTTGCAATCAACGGAACATTATATACCTTAGTGCCGGATTTCTCGGTAGAAACCTTTGCAGTTAAGAAATCACTGGCCGGAAACAGAACCGGTTGGACCATGAGTGAGTTCCAGCAGTTTATGAAGGGAATGGGTCCGGATGTTTCACCTTTTGGTTCAGATATGTTACGTGATTCTTTCTTGTACTATATGATGAACTATTGCGGTGGTGATTTTGTGGATATCAATACCGGAACTTGTAACTTCATGTCAGACGAGTTTATTGCCATGTTGGAATATGCAAAGACCTTGCCTGTAGAGTTCTCAGAGGATTATTGGGAAGATTATGACTGGACGATGTATGAAAGCCAGTATCGTGATAATAAGGCTGTGATGTTAAATATTTATATGTACAGAATTGCAGATTTGGTTTACAACATTCATGGAACTTTGGGAGAAGAAGCGGTATTTATAGGATTCCCGGGACTGGAAGGCAATACTTCAGTAATTCGTCCGGGCAGTTATATGTACGGTATTTCTGCTAAGTCTCTCAATACAGAAGGTGCATGGGAGTTCTTGAGATACTATCTGACTGAAGAATACCAGAATAGTGAGGAGATGTATAGTCTGCCTGTACTTAAGTCGGCATTTGAGTCAAAGGCAATGGAATCTACCAAGAAGCCTTACTGGATAAATGAAAACGGCGAAAAGGAAGAGTACGATAACTATTACTATATAAACGGTGAGTCTATTGTGTTGGAGCAGTTTACCAAGCAGGAAGTGGATGCTATCTGTAATTTTGTATATTCTTTAAACAAGCGAGGATATTATAATCAGGATATTATCAATATCGTGAACGAGGAAGCTGCATTGTTCTTTGACGGACAGAAGAACGCAAGAGATGTAGCTGCGGTTATTCAGAGCCGTGTACAGTTGTATGTGGATGAGAATCAATAAAATAGTGTAAAATGAAAAGAACGGGTGCCGGGATTGCGGCATCCGTTCTTGCGTTAAGGGAAATTATAATATATTCAAGCGTTTCATATGGTGTTCAATATTCAGTTCTCTGCCGTGTTCTTTTAACCAATTTCGGCTTTCTTTATAGTCCGGCAGGATGGAAGCCACCATATTCCAGAAGTCTTTGGAGTGATTCATATGTGTAATATGACAGAGTTCGTGAACCACTACATAGTCTAAGATTTTTAAAGGGGCATACATAAGTCGGTAATTAAAGGAAAGGGTGCCGGAAGAAGAACGACTGCCCCAACGGGTCTTTTGATTCCGTATGGTAATGCGGGTATAGGTGCCACCGGTGAATGGAATATAATGTTCCACCCGTTTGGTGAAGTATTCTTTTGCAGCATTGCGGTATCGGTTGTCCATGACCTGTATACGTTTCAAGTCTTCCGGAGAATAAAGTGTTTTCATAGAGTCCCTCTTAAATCAGTGGATTTTTTCTGCTAAATATGATACCATACTGAACAGTTAGAATCCAGTGTAAATTAGGTGAGGATGTAGGTATGGCAGATAAAAAATGTATTGTAATCGGTGCAGGAGATTTGACGGTAGGTCAGGTAAATGTTGGAGAGGAAGACTTGGTTATTGCGGTAGACGGCGGAATTAACTATTGCAGCGTTTTGGAAATAGAGCCGGATATTTTGTTGGGCGATTTTGATTCGGTGAACGAGGCCCAGCGTGAAGCGATTCTTCAAATGAAAGAAGAAGCACCGGAACGGGTGGTGGTATTGAAGCCTGAAAAGGATGATACCGATATGCTGGCGGCACTTCGCCTGGGATTGGAAAGAGGTTATGATTATTTCCTCGTATACGGCGGTTGTGGCGGAAGGGTAGAGCATACAATAGCCAATATACAATGCCTGTTGTTTTTAAAGAATCATGGGGCAGTAGGATATCTTATGGACGGAAGCGGCATGATTTTTGTGATGAAAAACGAAGAGGTGAAGCTGCGTGATAATTTGGAAGGATATTTTTCTCTGTTTTGTTTGGGAAAAGAAGCAAAAGGTGTTAATATCCGTGGTATGAAGTATGAATTAACGGATTACTGCATGACCAATGATTTCCCTATTGGTGTCAGCAATGAATTTGTAGGAAAAGAAGCTACTGTAAGTGTGGCGGACGGAGAACTTTTGGGAATAGTGAATTATGTGAGTGAATAGGAAAGAAATACCCGGTGTGTGAGCTTGAAGAAAAGCCTGTACACCGGGTAATTTTATACGACAGGAAATTGTGCGAGTACGGTGGCGACAATTTTTATGCGTATTTTTTGTCAACTTCAATAACTGCAAAATAATTCGGATTTTTCTTTTTTAATTCTTCGGAAATGATTTTTCGTAATTGCTCATCCGTATATCGGTAGCGATAAGGAGTTACCACATCAAAAATCAGATTGGTATGAGTAGGACCGATTACCGTACGGAAGTCATGTAAAGAGAGCGTTTCATCAATAGAAGCAAGAACATCCAGCGCAATTTGCTTTAACTCTCGGGTAAAGGGGTCGTTTACACAAACCGGATCCATATGAATGACCGCGCTGCACATTAAGTCATGTTGTAAATGATGTTCAATCAAATCAATAGTATCATGCATTTTCAGAATATCTCCGTCAGAAGGTACTTCAGCGTGGAGAGAAATCAAGGTACGGCCGGGACCGTAATTGTGCACAATCAAATCATGTATTCCGATGACGGGTTCGTGTGACAGTACGATATCTTCGATTTGTTTTACATATTCCGGGTCGGGTGCGGTACCTAATAAGGGATCAATGGTTTCTTTGGCTGCTTTAATTCCTGCAATAAGAATGAAGATGCCGACTAATGTTCCGCAGATACCGTCAATCTGGTAGGGGGTATAGAAACTTACCAATGTGGCAATCAGGACCACAAAAGTAGATACAGTATCGCTCAAACTATCTGTAGCAGTAGCCTTCATGGCAGCGGAATTAATTTTTTTGCCGATTCTGTAGTTGTAAAATGCCATATAGCATTTTGCAGCAATGGATAGTATTAAAATGATGATAATCACGGGGGAGAAATCCAAGTCTACAGGATGAAAGATTTTCATAAAGGAGCTTTTGGTAAGTTCATAACCCATGAGTAAAATCATCAGAGAAACTAATAATCCCGAAATATATTCCATGCGTCCGTGACCGAAAGGATGGTCCTCATCAGGTTTACTGGCAGCCAGTTTGAACCCAATCAAAGTAATGATGGAGGAGCCGGCATCAGACAAATTATTAAAAGCATCCGCAGTAATGGCAATGGAATGACTGATGGTTCCGGCGAAAAGCTTGAAGGCAAATAAAAGAATATTAATAATAATCCCTAAGACGCCACATAGGATACCATAGGCGTGGCGGACCGCCGGAGATTTTATGTTCTCTTTGTTTTTGATAAACCATTTTTCCAATAAAGTAATCATAATATACCTCACTATGAGTTGTATTGTTATTAGCATATACCAAAATGTGCGGATTGTGCAATATCTATAACAAAAAAGCCGGATTTACTTCTATATGTGTGAGTTTTAGGGTTTACGGTTGTGTTGAATGGTGGTATAATATACTAGATATGGTATGTAAATAGATTGGTTTACATAAAAATACTAAGTGGAGGCAATTATGAGCAGAAACAAGCGTAGAGTATTTGCATTTATTTTAGCATTTTGTATGGTGTTTACAGGAATGTTTACACAGGACATGGGAAGGGTGGCAGCTGCCGGCGCAGGTGGCGGTACCTTGACAGATTGTATTATTAAAATCGGAGGTAATGTTCTGACGGACGGAATGGAAGTAAAGAATGGTGATCCGATTGATATTCAGTTTAATTGGAGACTGGATAATAATGATCAGACAAGCACAGAGTTTGTTGTGGATTTGGGAGAGATTAAAGGTTTAAAAATCACCACGGGTTCCACAGAAAATCCTCTGAAGCAAGGTTCGGAAGAAGTAGGTAAATACTATATTGTTGATAATAAATTGCATGTTATTTTGTATAAGGACAACAAGTTCTTTGATGAAAATGAGCGTACAGGTGGTGTACGTGTGCAAGGTATTATTCAGATTGATGAGGGAGATGTAAATCAGAATAACGAAACCATTGTAGGTGTCGGACAGTACAATGTGGTGGTTGATTATACAGACCCTACCCCTTCTTATCCCTCCAGATTGGATGTTAGTAAGGGCTTAAACGGAGGTATTACAGTTGGCGCGGACGGTAAAATGTATCAGACATTTACCTCTACCATTACTGCAAGAAATAACAGTGTTACAGGAATAGAGATTACTGATACTGCCGGCAGCGGTATGTCATTTCCCGCAGATGCACAGATTACCGTTAGCGGTGCCATGGAAGGTACTTATTCCGGTATTGCCGGATTGAATCAGGCGTTAAGCGGTAAAACTCTCGGAAAAGACGAGACCATTACTTTAACATATACCTTGCCTGTGAATGAGTCTGTTTATCAGCAGGGCGCAAATTTCAATGTTAAGGGAAATACATTGAAAGTGGATTACAAAAATAACGAAGGCACTCCCGGCACTGCATACGGTTATGCAGAACTTCAGGTGCTGGATGCTCCGAGTATTAAGAAAACCGGTTCTATGTCTGCGGACCAAAAGACTGCAACATGGAAGATTACGGTGGATTTGGGTAAATATTATGTGGCCGGTAAGTCTTTGGCAGATATGATTACTTATGTTCAGGATATACCGGGGGCAGGTTTTACAAATGCCGGTTCCCTGACAAATTTGGATTTAAATCAGTTTAGTGACAATAAGGACGGCACTTTTACATATGAATATAAAACCACTGTGACAGATGAGTATCTTGCCAGTGAAAGTAACGCTATATTGAAGAATAATGTAAGCATGAAGTTGAAAGATGCACCCGGATATGAATATACGGATGTAGGAACAGTTGATTTGGTAGGTAAGTCATGGATTACCAAAACAGCTCGTCAAACAACGGACGAAAACGGATATATTGTTTGGGATGTAGTGCTGGACATTCCACAGGGTGCAAAGGACGTTGTGGTTTGGGATAGTATCTTAAATCAAAATGACCATGCATTTGTGGAAGGTGTTTATGTAGACGGCAAACTGGTCAGAACAGCAGTAGGTAAAAATTATGATTTGAGTGGTGTTTATACAGAAAATGCGGCAGGAATGCTGGTTGATGAATGGGGAAGAGATGTAGTACCAAACACCGAGTGCCCTTATGGATATGATATTCGTTTTAAGAATGAATATATTGCAGACAAGTCACAGATTACACTGACTTATAAAACTTTGATTACAGATGAGGGCGTAAAAGAATTTAAAAATGGTGTAAGGGTGGATTATAAATGTCCTACCATCGGAAGTACCAGTCATTATGCAGAAGCTGTTTTTGTGGATAATCAGGAAAAATTACTCATGTCAAAGACTGTTGCATTGGGAAGCGACGGATACTCGGCAGATTATAGAATTTTAATTGATTTGAGCAAATACCCCAATCGAAATGATGGTGACAAAATTACCGTAACAGATATTTTGCCTGCAGGTATGATTTTGGATGATAGTGTAAATACGACTGCAAAGGGTGGTCACATTCACAATACTTGGAAAGATATTGACCATGTGGTTTCTGCAGAAACCATGTCAGACGGCAGACAAAAGGTTACTTTCGTACTAACTTTGTCACAAAGTATTTTAGGAGATATTCCGGCGGAAGATGGCGGTATCGGCATTACTTACAGAGCAAAACTGACAGATGCTGAGAAGCAGAGTCTTTTTGAAAAGAATAAGAAGACTTATACGAACGAAGCAACGGCGGTATACGGAAATGCAAGTGCCAACGCGAAAGCACCTATTGAAATTACCACACCGGCGGTAGTGGACAAGTGGGGAACTTACGATGCCAACACTGCACCGGATTGCAAGTATGTTATTGAAATCAATAAGGAATGTCTGGATTTGGTGGAAGGCAATACCTTAATGGGTGTGGATACCCTGGGGGATTTGGTGACTTACAAGAATAATACCGTAAAGGTAGAGAAGAATACCGCAAACGGTTGGGTGACATTGGTACAGGGCACCGACTACTTCTTTACTTATTCGGAAAAGGACGGTAAGAAAAATCTTACTTTTAACGGTTTACCCGATGCTACACATTTAAAGATTTCTTATGTGGCACGTTTGGAACTTTTGGAAGGTGCATTTGCACCGGGAGAAGCAGGTAATACCTTTACCTTGCAGGGAACAAAGAATAACTCTGCAAGTAGTGATTATACTGCTACTACAACCGCAGTAGAGTCTTCAGGCTGGGCTGACTCAGAATTCTATGAGATTACTTTGAATAAATTCTGGACTGACGGAAGCAGTCAGATGCATCCTTTGAACGGAGCAGAATTTAAAGTAGTAAAAATGAAGATTAATGAGAACGGTCTTTTGGAAGAAGACGAAGTTTTACATGAGAACATTAAGGTTGAGGACTCAGGTGAAACAGTTATTGGCAAATTGACAGTACAGAATATTTATGCCCTTTATGAGACGAAGGCGCCTATTGGATATGAAGCAAAGTCTGAGCCATATTATTTTGTTTTACAGACCTCTTCCGTAGATTTGTCTAAGGTGAGCAGTAATATCACAGTGCATCGTTTTACAGACGGATCTTCCATTTGGTATGAAAATGCACCGGCTTCCGGTAATCTGGAGATTCAGAAGACAGTAAGCGGTATTGATGCAAGCGATTTTGATGCAAATAAGATTTCTTTCACGATTTCACCTAAGGTGGGAGATAAGGATACCTACAAACTTAGTGAGTTTACTAAGGGTGCTGACGGAGTATACAGTAAGTTGTTTACCAATGTGCCGGTAGGTGAATACACTATTGTGGAAACCAGGCAGAGTGTAACAGGCTATGCTTTTGAAACCATGGAGTATTCTGTTAAGGTGGGTAATAATAATCCGATAAATGGTTCAGAAAGTGCAGGCACAACCGGAGCTCAGATTATTGCTCCTGTAGAAAGAGACACTACTACCGTTGTAGCGGTAGAGAATACCTACACAAAAGAAGTGACAAGTGTTACTGTTACCAAGAATTGGGTAAATGTAGGGCCGAACCATATTTATCCTGCAGGAATTACAGTACATTTGTTGGCAAACGGTGTGGAAAAAGAAGTAAAGACCATAACAGCTTCTGACAACTGGACATGGACTTTTGCTGATTTGCCGAAATATAACAATGGTACAGAAATAACTTATACTATTACTGAGACTGCGTTGGATGACTATTCAACAACCATCAACGGATATGAGATTACCAATACCTATAACCCGGGTAAAACATCCGTATCTGTAACCAAAGCGTGGGATGATAATTATGATCAGGACGGTATCAGGCCTGACAGTATTAAGGTACAGCTGAAAGCAAATGGTGTGGCAGAAGGCGATGCAGTGATTTTAAATGCAGACAATCAGTGGAGCTATACATGGGAGGAATTAGAAGCTAAGAACGCAAATAATGATGCATATATTGTATACACTGTAGAAGAAACAGAAGTGCCGGATGGTTATGAAGCAACTGTTGACGGAGATGCAACAACAGGTTTCGTCATTACCAATAAACATACACCGGAAACGGTTACCGTTGGTGGTATCAAAGATTGGGATGATGGTGAGAATCGAGATGGTGTAAGACCCGGAAGCATTACCATTCGTCTGTATGCGGATGGTGTGGAAATCGACAGCGTGGTTGTAACAGAAGCGGACAGCTGGTGTTTTGCATTTGATAATTTGCCTAAGTGCAAGAATGGCGCGGAGATAGTATATACAATTAAAGAGGACAAGGTAGAGGGATATACAACTACCATTAGCGGAGATGTAACAGGTGGTTTTGTCATTACCAATACTCATGACATTGAAGAAATTTCAGTATCTGTGAATAAGGTATGGGCTGATGATGACAACCGGGACGGTAAACGTCCTACCAATGTACAGGTACAGCTGTATGCAAATGGCGTGGCGGAAGGCTCCGTGCAGTATTTAAGCTCAGCAAACTTGTGGAAATATGCATGGAATAATCTTCCTAAGTATGAGAACGGACAAGAGATTGCATATACGGTAGAAGAAGTGTCTGATATTGCCGGATATAGGGTAAGTACTACCGGAAATATGGAAGACGGATTTACAATTACCAATACATATGTACCGGAAACCGTATCTGTAAGCGGTAGCAAAACCTGGAGCGATGCAAACAATCAGGATGGAAAACGTCCTGAGAGTATTACCGTTTATTTGTTGGCAGACGGCAGTCAGAAAGAAAGCGTAACAGTTACTGCAGCAGATGACTGGAAATGGTCATTTGATAATCTGCCTAAGTATAAAGATGGTAATGCAATTGTGTATACCATTGCAGAGGAAACAATAGAAGGATATACCACAAAGGTAAACGGATACAACATTACCAATAGTTATACCCCTGAGAAGACTTCTGTATCGGTAAAGAAGGTATGGGATGATAGTGAGAATCAGGATGGCATACGTCCGGAAAGTGTAGAAGTAAAACTTTGGGCAGAAACCACCCAAGTAAATGCACAGGGCGGAAAAATACAGGTTGGAGAAACTCAGGTATTAAATGCCGGTAATCAGTGGACATATATCTGGACTGATTTGGATAAGTATGAAAACGGTCAGGAAATTGTTTATACTGTGGAAGAAGTAGCAGTACAGGGATACGAATCTGCTGTTGAGGAAACTGCTCCCAATGAATTTACCATTACCAATAGTTATGAACCTGAAGTGGTTACCATAAGCGGTAGCAAGACTTGGGATGATGAAAATAACAGAGACGGCAAGCGTCCTACAAGTATTACTGTGTACTTGTTAGCTGACGGTGCGGAGAAACAGAGTCAGACCGTTACCGCTGAGAATGGTTGGACATGGAGTTTTGAGAATCTTCCTAAATACGAAGCAGGTGTAGAAATTGTATATTCTGTTCGAGAGGATGCGGTAGACGGATACCAGGCTGAGGTGGATGGTTATAATATTACAAACCATTATACTCCTGATAAGACCTCTATCAGCGTATACAAAGAATGGGATGATGAAAATAACAGAGACGGTAAGCGTCCGGCAAACATTACGGTACAGTTAATGGTAGGAGACGTTGTTTATGAAGAAGTTACTTTGGATGAATCAAACAACTGGACCTATACCTGGAATGATTTACACAAATATCAGAACGGACGTCTTGTTCCATATCGTGTAGATGAGTTAAACGTGCCGGATGGATATTCAAAGACTGTGACAGAACCTACAAGCGGAAGCTTCACCATTACCAATACTTATGAGCCGGAGGTTACTTCCGTATCTGTAGAAAAAGTATGGGAAGACAGTAATAATCAGGATGGTAAGCGTCCGGCTGAAATCAAGGTACAGCTTTATGCGGACGGAACTGCATCCGGAGAAGCGATTACTTTGAATGAAGCGAATGGCTGGACCTATACCTGGAGTGGCTTGGCTAAAAACGCATCAGGTGTAGAAATTGCATATACTGTGAATGAAGTGAAAATTCCTTCAGGATACACAAAGGAAGTGCGCGAGAATGCAAAGAATGATTATACGATTATCAATAGCTATGCTGTAGAAAAAACGGAGATTTCCGTAACGAAGGTATGGGATGATGGTGATAATCAGGACGGCAAGCGCCCGGCCGAGATTAAGGTACAGCTTTATGCGGATGGAACTGCATCCGGAGAAGCAGTTACTTTGAATGAAGCAAATAACTGGACATATACCTGGAGTGAATTGGATAAAAATGTTGCAGGACAGGCCATTGTATATGAAGTGGATGAAATAAGTGTTCCTGCAGGCTATTCAAAGACAGTGGAAGAAACTTCAACAGGAAACTTTACCATTACCAATAGTTATGTTCCGGAAAAAACATCCATAACTGTAGAAAAGATGTGGGTTGACGGATACAATCAGGACGGCAAACGTCCTGCAGAAATTACTGTGCAGCTTTATGCAGATGGAAATGCAAAAGGTCAGCCTGTGATTTTAAATAAAGATAATAATTGGAAGTATACCTGGACAGAATTGCCAGTGAAGAAAAACGGAACAACGGTAGCGTACACGGTTGATGAATTAGTAGTACCGGCCGGTTATGAAAAGAGTATTTCTTATTTGCCGGGTGGCAAGATTAATATTACGAACAGATATACTCCGGAAGTGGTTACGATTAGCGGCAGCAAGTCCTGGGTAGATGAGAATAATAAGAACAATAAGAGACCGGAAAGCATAGTTATTCGTTTGTATAAGGGCGATACGCTTCTGATTACAAAGAATGTAACGGAAAGTGATAACTGGTCTTGGGAATTCACTCAGTTGCCGAAATATGAGAGTGGTGTAGAAATCGTATATTCTATTAAGGAAGATGCAGTGGATGGATACACGACGGAAGTAAACGGATACGATGTGGTTAATACATATGTGGATGACCCGGATAATCCCGACGACCCGGATGATCCTGACGACCCGGATGATCCCGACGACCCGGATGACCCGGATGATCCCGACGACCCGGATGATCCCACACCGACGCCGACGCCTACCCCGACTCCGGTACCTGATGACCCTGTAGAGCCGACACCTACGCCGACACCGAATCCTGATGATCCGGTAGAGCCCACGCCGGCACCTACGCCCGTACCGACCCCGGCACCAACACCTGTACCGACTCCGGTACCTACGCCTGTTCCTACGCCGGTACCTACACCGACACCGGTGATTACAGTACCGAGAACAGCAGACGAAGCGCCGATTGGGTTATGGATTACCATGATGATGATTGGTTTGGGTGGTATGTTGACTGTTGGTGGATTTATGTGGAAACGTAAAAACAAGAAAGAAAGATAATATTTGGAAATAGGCCTCGATACCAGAGGCCTGTTTTTCCCTTGTGTGATGAAATGAACAAATTAAGAGAGATGAAATTAGAAGATAAAATATTGTGGATTTTGGGGATATTATGCCTGACTGTTTTTTGTGTGAGTGGTTTTTTTCTGCTGGATTATTATTTGGAAAGCCGAAAACAGGAAAAGATGAATGAGGATTTGTCGAAGTTAAAGCATGGGCATACATCAGATTCCTTTATTATTGTAGAAGCGTTGCCCATGGAAGAGTCAAAGGATGCTTCTGACACAGACGTAAGCAGTCAGCCTAAGGATAATCGTTATGCAGTCGAGAATGAGAATGCTCAAGAAACAATTTCTTTAAGCTCGATTAATCCTGACTATGTGTTCTGGTTGCAGATTACGACCACTGAAATCGATTATCCTGTTGTTTATCGGGATAATGACTATTATCTGCGAAGAGACTTTTATGGTGAAAAAAATAAACACGGCAGCATTTTTTTGGATGAAGATTGTACTTTCGACGGCCATTTTTTGCTGTTGCACGGACATAATATGAAAGACGGAACCATGTTTGGCAGTTTGCGGAATTATAAACAAAAGAGTTATGCCCAAGAACACAATAGTCTGCTTATCAGCTATGAAACGAAAGATATTGGATTTCGGATAGTTGCGGCTACGTTAGTAGAT
>JAZNQI010000124.1:0-2069 GCA_045590095.1 Acetatifactor sp.
AATTTATTGTTATCAACGTTCTTCGCATGGTGATTGTCTGGGTGGTTTGCATAGTTTACGATAAGCGCCTTTACCTTCCCCTCTGTATTCTCAACTCTCATGACGTTTACGGAGTGGTCAACCGGTCCGCTGACTCTTACAAGGTCGTATCCGAGTTTATGCCAAGGATTTGTTCTGACATCGCCATCGCGAACGTAAATGTCACGAACAAAGCCGTATCTCGTTTCATAAGTAACACCTATACCAAGCTTCGATGGCTCTCTTGTCTCAAATGCGGCGGTTGCTGCTTCTACTGCCTTTGCCGCAACCTTATTCTCCATCTCCATATCTCCCGGAGTATACCAATCGCCCGTAGAGAGCATACAGCCCGTGTGGGTGTGGGTTGCTGCAACAAGAATATTTGAGAATGGCACGTCCGTTATTTCCGAAATTTGTGCTCGCACCTTATCGCAGAATGCGTTATTAGGCACACATAGATCAAGAGATATCATTATTATGGAATCCTCTCCGCTTGTAAAGGCAGACGCCTTTGCCATAAGGGGAGTAAATTTTCCATGAGCTGGGTTAGCGTACATCTGACCAGGCATATAGCCGGACTCAGGTGTGTACTCTCTTTCTGCAAATCCTGCAAGTAACATATCATTTTCCTCCATAACATTTTATTAAACTAGTTTAGCATATATTTCCATTACAGTAAACCCTTTTTTTAATTTATTAAAAAATCAAGGCAAAATCCACTGAGTTTATATCAATGAATTTTGCCTTTTATTTTAAATTATTATATTAAACAAGTGTTTTAATATCTACATATTCGTAACACTCAAAACTGTCCGCCACATTCTTACATGTCAATTTCCCATTATATGTGTTAACAGCCGAGAAGATAACCTCGTTGTCTTTACAAGCCTGCTCCAATCCTTTATTAGCAATCTGAAGACCATAAGACAATGTCGCATTTGTAAGAGCAATTGTAGATGTTCTCGGAACTGCTCCCGGCATATTACCTACACAGTAATGAACCACGCCATCTACCACATAGATTGGGTCATCATGATATGTGACTTTTGTTGTCTCACCACATCCGCCCTGATCTACAGCAACATCAACGAACACAGCACCTGGTTTCATATCTTTTAAATATTTAGCCTTGAAAAGCTTTGGTGCAGCTTTTCCAGGAATTAATACAGAACCAATTACAAGGTCAGCTTCTTTTACTGCTTTTTCAATGTTGGCATCAGTAGAAACCAATGTCTGAATACGTGAGCCAAAAATATCATCAAGATAAGCAAGTCGTGGAATACTGATATCCATGATTGTCACGTCTGCTCCCATACCCACAGCAATCTTACATGCGTTTTTTCCTACGTTACCGCCACCAAGAATCACTACTTTAGCCTTTGGAGTTCCCGGTACCCCCGATAAAAGAACACCTTCGCCGCCGTATATTTTTTCAAGATATTTTGCACCCTCCTGAATAGAAAGACGTCCTGCAATCTGACTCATTGGTGCAAGCAGAGGAAGTCCTCCGTTTTTCGGATCGTATAATGTCTCATAAGCAACACCTTTTACTTTTGCCTCTAACAATGCATCTGTCTGTGGCTTGTCGGCTGCAAGGTGAAGATACGTATAGAGAATAAGACCTTCGTGGAATAATGGATATTCTTCCGGAAGTGGTTCTTTTACTTTCACCATCATATCAACTGTATCCCAAACTTCTTTTGCATTATCAACCATAATTGCTCCAGCCGCAGCATATTCTTCATCCATGAATCCAGAGCCTACACCTGCTCCTTTTTCGATGTATACTTCATGACCGGCATTTTTATATCCAATCACACAACCAGGTGTCATACCGACACGAAATTCGTTATTTTTAATTTCTTTTACGCATCCTACTTTCATACTTTTTTCTCCTTCAATAAACTTATCCTGATTTTTATGTAGTATTATTATAAAATATAGAAATCACAAATTCAATCAAGAATTTCATAATTTCCGTTATTCCAAGATAGGTAAGACATTTAAAAACTGCTGTGCAAAATTCAAAAAGCTACTCGCTGCATTTGGCA
>JAZNQI010000125.1:0-14564 GCA_045590095.1 Acetatifactor sp.
TCCATGGATGGTGCGGTTAAGTATGTAAAGGGAGATGCGATTGCAGGTTTGATTATTACTGCCATTAATGTAATTGGCGGTATTGTCATGGGTGTAACAAGACAAGGATTGGAAATGTCTGCTGCATTGGATAAATATGTAATTTTGACAATCGGTGACGGTTTGGTAAGCCAGATTCCTTCCCTGTTAATTTCATTGTCAACCGGTATTTTGGTAACCAAAGGAAGTAAGGACGCTGATTTCGGCAGTACATTAATAAGTCAGCTGTTCGGCTTGCCAAAAGTTATGTATATTGTTGGAGCTACATTGGTATTGTTAGGTTTTGTAACACCATTGAATACAATTCTGTTTGTGGGTCTTGGTTTGGTGTTTATTGCTTGCGGCAGAAACATGGAAGCAACAATAGAAATGTCACAAACAGAAGCGGAAGTGGACGCGGCAGAAGTGGCGGCAGAAGAAATCCGACAGCCCGAAAATGTATCCAGCCTGTTACAGGTGGATCCTATTGAACTAGAGTTCGGCTACGGTATTATTCCGTTAGCTGATGTGAATCAGGGCGGAGATTTGTTGGATCGTGTAGTAATGATTCGACGTCAGATGGCCTTGGAGCTTGGTACAGTGGTTCCCATTATTCGTTTGCGAGATAATATTCAATTGAATCCTAACCAGTATATTATTAAGGTAAAGGGCATTCAGGTTAGTGAAGGGGAAATTCTTTTCGACCACTATATGGCCATGAATCCCGGATATGTAGAAGAGGAAATTACGGGTATTCCTACCTTTGAGCCTTCCTTCCATTTGCCGGCATTATGGATTACGGAAGGTCAGAGAGAGCGTGCAGAAAGTATGGGCTATACGGTAGTAGATCCGCCGTCCATTATTGCTACGCACCTGACAGAAATTATCCGACAGCATATTTCAGAATTACTTACCAGACAGGATGTACAGAGTCTGGTTAACAACCTGAAGGAAAATCATCCGTCTTTGGTGGAGGAACTTGTACCCAAGCTTTTGGGAATCGGCGAAATCCAAAAGGTATTGCAGAATCTTTTAAAAGAGGGTATTTCTATCAGAGATTTATTGACGATTATGGAAACGTTGGCAGATTATGCGGTAACAACAAGAGATACGGATGTGTTAACGGAATATGTTCGACAAAGTTTAAGAAGAGCAATATCAAGCAAATATTTCCCGCCCCATGAAACAACGAGTGTGGTGACTTTGGATCCTAAAGTGGAACAGGAAATTATGAGTTCCGTAAAACAAACAGAAACAGGTGCCTTTATTAATTTAGATCCTATGCGTTCGAAAGCAATCATGACATCGGTGGGAAAAGAAGTGCAAAAATTGGAGAATCTCGGAAAGAATCCCATTATTATTACTTCCCCCATTGTCAGAATGTATTTCAAGCGCCTGACAGAGGACTATTACAGAGATTTGATTGTTGTATCTTATAATGAAATTGAAGCGAATATTGAATTACAATCAGTAGGGATGGTGACTGCTTAAATGATTATTAAGAAATATATTGCAAAAACTGAAGAAGAAGCAATCGAAAATGCAAAAAAAGAATTAGGTAATGATGTGGTAATCATGAATGTGAAAGAAACCAAGCCCAAGGGATTTTTTGCCTTTTTGCGTCACAAACTTACAGAGGTAACAGTTGCATTGGAAGATGAACATGAAAAATATAGCCCTCTTCGAAAAGAGAGTAGTGCTAAAGAAACTTCTGCAACTGTAGAAAAGCAGAAAAAAGCAGAATCTACAGCCAGTATCGAAGAAAAACTAGAGACTTTGCAGAATCTTTTAGTGAGTAAATTGCAGAGTGACGAAGAAAAAAAGGTACAGCAAAAAAATCAGGAAACTACTGTGCTTTCTGAAAATGCAGGCGAGAAGACGGAAGAGATTGTTGCGGAACCGGAAGAAAAGGACGATGAATATTTAAAATTTTTGAAAGTTCTTTACAATATGATGTTGGATAATGAGGTGGATGAGCATTATGCCAATCAAATTATTGACGGTTTGGATAAAGGATATAAACCCAGTCAGACTTTTGACCATTTGCTGGCCAGTGTTTATCAGCGCATGATTTTAAAATTTGGCAAACCGGAGATAATAGAGCCGGCGAAGGAAGGACCGAAGGTGGTTATTTTCATAGGACCTACTGGAGTGGGAAAAACTACGACAATTGCCAAAATCGCCAGTCAGTATGCAGTAGAACAAAAGAAAAAGGTTGCATTGGTAACAGCGGATACCTATCGTATTGCTGCGGCAGAGCAACTTCGTACTTATGCAAATATTATGCAAGTGCCGTTTAGAGTGATTTATAACGAAGACGATATGGCAACGGCAATTAAGGACTTCAAAGAGTACGATTATATTTTTGTAGATACCATGGGCCACTCTCATCGCAATGAAGAGCAGAGAGATAATACCAAGAATTTAATCGAAGCAATTGAACGAATTGCGGAAAACCAATGTTATCTGGTCTTAAGCGCAACAACCAAGTACAAGGATTTGCTAAAGATTGTAGATAATTATAAGGTGATTGCAGATTATCATCTGATATTCACAAAACTTGATGAAACTTATACATTAGGCAATTTATTGAATTTGAAATTATATACCAATACTTCAATCGCTTATGTGACTTGTGGTCAGAATGTACCGGAAGATATTGAAATATTTAATCCACAAAAGACGGTGAAAGTGTTGCTTGGCGGTAAGAAACTATAAGGAGGGTGCTATGGACCAAGCGGAACGTTTACGTATCATAAAAGCAAATCAGCAAATTAAGCCCATGGCACGAGTTATAACCGTAACCAGTGGAAAAGGTGGTGTCGGAAAGTCCAATACGGCCATTAACCTGGCTATTCAATTTCGCAAAATGGGAAAAAGAGTTATTATTTTAGATGCGGATTTCGGACTGGCGAATATTGAGATTATGTTTGGAGCAGTACCGAAGCACAATTTGTGTGATTTGATATATCAAGGGAAAAGCATTAAAGAAATCATAACATGGGGACCCATGGAGGTGGGATTTATCTCGGGAGGTTCCGGAATAGCGGGAATGTCTAATTTGAGTAGAGATTATTTGAATTATATTATTCATAATCTGGTGCAGTTAGATTCCCTGGCAGATGTAATTATTGTGGATACGGGAGCCGGTATTTCGGATGCGGTTTTGGAATTTTTGGTTGCAAGCGGAGAGATTATTTTGATTACGACGCCGGAACCGACTTCAATAACGGATTCCTATTCCTTGTTAAAAGCACTCAGTCGTCATCCAAGATATCAGACCGAGTCTACAACAATTAAAATGATTGCAAACAGAGTGTCCAGAGAAGAAGAAGGACAGATTTTATATAATAAGCTGAATGCGGTGGTGACGCGATATTTAAAGATTCCCTTTGTTTTTTTGGGAAGTGTACCGCAGGATGATAAACTGCAACGGGCAGTGATGCAACAGACACCGGTTTCCATTCAAAGTCCGAATGCAAAATCGAGTCTTGCTTATGAAAATATAGCCATGAAGCTGATGGATAAAGAAGTCGAAACAAACCGTCAAAAGAGAGGTATGGCAGCATTCTTTTCACATATTATATCCGGTAGAAAGAATGGAGAATAAACACAGAGGGAGAAATGAGTTATGATATCGAAATTTTTGTCACCCGGTGAAAAACTGGAATTACAAATGTTAGAACATGCCAGACAGGACAATGATGAAAATAAGCGTATCTATTATTCGCAGATAAACGATATTTTATCGGAGGACAGACTGGAGATTTCCATGCCTATGGAAAAATCAAAGCTGATATTGCTTCCGGTAGACACAGAATATGATATGACGATTTATACTGCGCAGGGATTGTATCAATGTTTTGTAAGGGTGGTGGACCGTTACAAAAGTGATAATATGTATCTGCTTGTGGTAGAGCTTACCAGTAATCTGCGTAAAAATCAGAGACGTGAATATTACCGTTTCAGTTGCGCTCTGGAGATGTGTTCCCGTAACCTGGAAGAGGAGGAAATCCAGGCGATTGAGAGTAAGGTCCCTTATGCATTGGTGCCGGGACTGCCGCTTAAGAGAAGTGTGATTGCAGATATCAGTGGCGGAGGACTGCGATTCCTTTCTAATCAAAAGTATGAACCGAACAGTTTACTTTATTGCAGCTACCACTTGGTTGTGAATAATGTGCGAAAGCTTTATGAAGTAGTAGGAAAGGTGCTGTATGTCAGAGAGATGGAGAACCGTCCCGGAGTATTTGAACATAGGGTGAAATACATAAATATGGAAGAGGAAAAGCGTGAGGAAATTATTAAATTTATTTTCCAGGAAGAACGCAAAAATATGAAAAGAGACCGTTTCTATTAAAGGTACTTAAGAGAATGACATTGAGAGGTAGAAATGAAGAAAAAAATCCTTGTGGTTGATGACTCTGCACTCATGAGAAGAGTTATCTGTGATATAATTGATAGTGATGAGAGATACGAAGTAGTTGATAGAGCAAACAATGGTTTGATGGCCTTTGATTTGCTGAGCAGAAAAACCTATGATGCGGTGGTTCTGGATGTAAATATGCCGAAGATGGACGGACTGCAGCTTTTAAAGGAATTGCGAAAGTATAAGATTCCTGCGAAGGTTATGATGGCCAGTACAGATACAAAGGAAGGCGCACAGACCACATTGGATGCATTGGAGTTGGGGGCATTGGATTTTATCCACAAGCCAAACAATGCAGAAGAGTGTAGAGTGGATTTGTATAAAAAGCGACTGCTTGGAATCTTGGAATTAGTAGCAAATAGTAATTATCCAACATATGATACACCGCAGAAACAGGCGGAGCAATTGGTGGCAGTACAACAGGCTGTCAGCATTGTGAAAGAAAAACCTGTTAAAGAAGGGGTATCAAAGATTGTTGCATTGGCAAGTTCGACGGGAGGTCCTAAGGCATTACAGTCAGTTATTCCCCGTTTGCCGAAGTCTTTACGGGCACCGGTATTAATTGTACAGCATATGCCGAAAGGCTTCACAGCTTCCTTAGCAGAGCGCTTGGATTCCTTAAGCGAACTTAAGGTGAAGGAAGCGGCAGAAGGCGATGTGTTGGCGGATGGAACTGTATATGTAGCACGAGGCGGCATGCATATGCAGGTAAAGAAAACATCCGACGGACAATATGCTATTCATTATACGGATGAGCCGGCCAGAGAAGGTGTGAAACCTTGTGCGAACTATATGTATGAATCCCTGATGGAAAGTGACTACGATGAAGTGATTTGTGTGGTTATGACCGGTATGGGATGCGATGCAACAGCAGGAATTAAAAATCTGATTACAAAGAAAAAATCACATGTTATTGCGCAGAATCAGGAAACCTCCGTGGTGTATGGTATGCCAAAGAGTATTGTGAATGAAGGCTTGTCAGATCAAATTGTACCACTGGAAAAAATAGCGCAGGAGATAATATTAAACGTGGGGGTAAAATAATATGGATGTTAGCCAGTATCTAGAGATTTTTATTGATGAATCAAGTGAACATTTGCAGAATTTGAACACACAGATTCTTAATTTGGAATCAGAGCCGGAAGATATGAATACTATCAATGAAATTTTCCGTGCGGCACATTCTTTAAAAGGTATGTCCGGAACCATGGGTTACAAGAGAATGCAGAATCTGACTCATGATATGGAAAATGTTTTTTCTGAAGTTCGTAATGGTCAGATTAAAGTCGTGCCTAGTATGATTGATGTATTATTCCAGTGTTTGGATGCATTGGAAGAGTATTTGGCAAACATCAAAGAAGGTGCGGACGAAGGAACAAACGACAATGAAGATTTGATTCGCCAGTTAAATGCCATTTTGGAGAAGAAAGGTGCAGTGGAAGCAGCACCGTCAGCACCTGCCAAGCAGGAAAAACCGGCTCCTTCACAGGCAGGCTCCTCAGACGGCAAAAAGTGGATGGATATTGCATTGGACAGTACCCAGATTCTTGTTTTGGGCGAAGCACAGAAGATGGGCAAGAAAGTGTACGGAATGACAGTTACCGTGCAAGAGTCCTGTTTGTTAAAGGCTGCACGTGCATTCCTTGTATTTAAAGCGGTAGAAGAGAAGGCAGAGATTATTGTTTCAAATCCTCCTGTACAAGATATTGAAGATGAACGTTTTGATATAGATTTCAGTTTGATTGTGATTTCTGACAATGAGTTAAAAGATGTCACATCAGCGGCAGCGTATGTTTCCGAAATTGCTGAAGTAAAAGGCGATGTAATTGAATTAAGCAAGATGAAGAAACAGGGTGGCGGTTATGCCGGTGAGGCAGTAGAGCAGCAGAGTGCGGCCGCAGAAGCAAATAAGGCAACCACTGAGCAGGCACAGGCATCTGCACAGAAGACAGAGAAGAAGGCTGCCAGCAAGCCGGTAGTAAATCGTACCGTTCGTGTTGATATTGAGAAATTAGATGTTCTTATGAACTTGGTGAGTGAGTTGATTATTGCAAAGAACTCCCTCATATCATCTTCGGCACAGGAACAGGCAAATAATACGGTATTTAATGAAAATATTGAATATTTAGAGCGTGTTACCACCAACTTACATGAGTCCGTTATGAAGGTTCGAATGGTGCCTATTGAAAGTGTAGTAAGTAAATTCCCCAGAATGATTCGTGACCTGACCAAGAAATTGGATAAGAAAATGGAATTATATATGACCGGTGAAGAAACGGAATTGGATCGTACGGTAGTGGACGAAATCGGTGATCCGTTGATGCATTTATTGCGTAATTCAGCTGACCATGGTTTGGAAAGTGCAGAAGTTCGTGCACAGAGAGGAAAACCGGAAGTGGGTTCTATTTTCCTGGATGCATATCAGGATGGTAATAACGTTATTATTGAAGTTCGTGACGATGGTAACGGTATTGACGTTGAAAAAGTGCGTGCAAAAGCCATTGAACGAGGCACTATTACACCTGAACAGGCTGCGAATATGGAAGACAAGGATATTATTAATTTGTTATTCCTCCCCAGCTTTTCTACTGCAAAAGCAGTCACAGATGTATCCGGACGAGGCGTTGGTCTTGATGTTGTTAAGTCAAAGATTGAATCTTTAAGTGGTGAGGTAGAGGTTAGCAGTCAGCTTGGTGTAGGAAGTACATGGACCATTCGATTACCTCTTACATTGGCAATTATTCAGGCTCTTATGGTAGGTGTAGGCGGTGAAAAGTATGCAATTGCACTTGGCTCTATTCAGACTATTGAGGATATTGAGCCCGGCGAGATTCAGATTATCCAGAATAGAGAAGTGATTCATTTGAGAGGCAATGTAGTACCCCTTATTCGTCTTGCTGATATTTTGGATGCACCCAGCAAGAGGTCACCGGAAGAGAATCTGACTGTTGTAATTGTAAAGAAGGGTGACAGATTTGCAGGTTTGGTAGTGGATGAAATGATCGGACAGTTGGAAATTGTTATTAAGTCCTTAGGTAAATATATTAAGCAGTGTAAGTATATCAGTGGTGCAACCATTCTTGGTGACGGAGAAATCGCTTTGATTTTGGATGCTAATGCATTGTTTTAATGGAGGGAGCTGACAATATGGAAGAGGCAAAAGTAGTAGAACGTGATACCACCCAATATGTTGTTATTCGTTTGGGCGAAGAAAAGTTTGGTGTAGATATTAAGTTCATAAGTAATATTGTAAGAATGCAGCCAATAACCAGAGTACCTAAGGTACAGGAATACATCAAAGGTATTATTAACTTACGTGGTGAGGTGGTTCCTGTAATGAGCATTCGTATTAAGATGCATTTGGCAGAGGATGAAATAACGAAGGCCAGCAGAATCATTATTTTGAAACTGGAACAATACGGAACTATTGGCATTTTGGTAGATGAGGTATTGGAAGTAGTTACAATTGACAATACATTGGTTGAAAAGATTTCTTACGATATCAATGATGATACAGAAGTATTTATCAACGGAATCGGAAAAAATGGCAATGAATTGATTTCTTTACTGGATTTTAATTTGGTAATGCAGGAAAAGGATAAAGAAAAGGAAAATGCATAAGTAAGCTGGGAGAGGGAACATGGCAGAATTAAGTTTGGAACAAATGTCAGAAACATATGTGGATGTATTGAAAGAGATTGGAAATATAGGTGCCGGAAATGCAATGACGGCCTTGTCTCAAATGCTGCAATGCAAAGTGGATATGAAAGTTCCCCAGGTGAAACTATTGGCACTTCAGGATATGGGAGCCATGGTGGGAAGCGAAGAACAGCTGATGGCTGGTGTGTTTTTAGGTGTTGAAGGAGATATTTCCGGTAGTATCATGTTTTTGATTGAGTTGGAAGCAGCCAAGAACCTGATCCGGAAAATTATGATGGGATATGCGTCGGGAGCGGATATTTTTGATGAAATGGAAATGTCGGCGCTACAGGAAGTAAGCAATATCATTACCGGTGCATATCTGAATTCTTTGTCCATGTTGACGAACTTGAAGATTTATCCGACTCCGCCGAGTATTTCTATTGATATGGCAGGCGCAATTTTGAGTGTTCCGGCCATAGAATTTGGTGCGTTAGGTGATAAAATCTTATTGATTCAGTCTCAATTTTATGATGAAGTTGAGATTGACGGATATTTTGTTTTGATTCCGGATATGGATTCCTATAAGAAAATATTGTCTTCGTTAGGAATGATGTAATCAACAGGAAGGACAGGACCATGGGTGAAATAATTAAAGTGGGGATGGCTGACTTGAAGACTTGCAAAGCTCCTGATGCAGTCACTACTTTGGGACTTGGCTCTTGTGTGGGAATTGCACTTAGGGATCCGGTATTAAAGATTGGTGGATTGGCGCATATTATGTTGCCGGATAGTACCGCAATGCATTCCAATAATACAATTATTGAAAAATTTGCGGATACAGGGATTGTTGAGTTAGTCAGGCAATTAGAATTAATGGGAGCGAACAAAGGGCGTTTGGTAGCAAAGATTGCCGGTGGCGCAACCATGTTTCAGGTACAGAGCCGTAGTGAAATTATGAAAATCGGAGATCGTAATGTTGCTTCTACAATTAAAACATTGGAATCTTTGAATATTAAACTTTTAGCACAGGATACAGGGGCGAATTATGGACGAACAGTTACATTTTTTCCGGAAACCGGAGAATTTCATATACGCGCCGTAGGAAAAAGTTTAATAATTATTTAATGGAGGCATTTCCCTTATGAATCGAAGGATGCTACCTTTATTGTTTATGTTGCTTTCGGGGGCAATGACATGTATTGCCACGTGGATTCACGGATATTCTGCTTTAGAAAAATTGGTGTATTTATTGGTTGTAATGTTGATATTCGGAACATTAGGAACTGTTTTACAACGCACCATAGACTATTTTGATAAACAAAATCAAAAGAGGTTAGCGGAAGAAGAAAGAGAAAAAGCGGAAAGCGAAAAGGCAGAAACAGAAGTAAAAGATAAATAGGACAAATAATGTACTATAAGAAAAATTAAGGAAAGGCGGGAGTACTATATGGACGAAACAAGTAGAAAAAAACTTTGGGACGAATATATGCAGAAGAAGACGCCTGAAATTAGAGAAAAAATCATTTTGGAGTATGCTCCGCTTGTAAAGACCGTGGCAGGCAGATTAAGTATGTATCTGGGCTATAATGTAGAATACGAAGATTTGGTCAGTTATGGTATTTTCGGTCTGATTGATGCGATTGATAAGTTTGATGCCATGAAAGAGGTTAAGTTTGAAACTTATGCAAGCTTGCGAATCAGAGGAGCGATTTTAGATCAGATTCGAAAAATGGATTGGATTCCCAGAACTATTCGACAGAAACAAAAAAAGATTGATGCTGTAATCAAAGAAATAGAAATGGAGACCGGAAAAAACGCTACAGATGATATGGTGGCGCAGAAACTTGGGATTACAGAAGCTGAATTTTTAGAATGGCAATCTCAGATGAAAATAACCGGTTTGGTATCATTGAATGAGTATGTGGAGCAAGGAAGTGATGTGTCACAGGATTACAGCCATCACACCACCGCCAGATTTGAAAGTCCGGAAGAGCGTGTTGAGAAGGAAGAACTCAGCAAAGTTTTGAAGGAAGCATTAGAGGTATTAACAGAGAAGGAATGTAAAGTTATTACCTTATATTATTATGAGGAATTGACACTGAAAGAAATCAGTAATGTATTGGAGGTATCAGAGTCCAGAATTTCGCAGTTACATACAAGAGCATTGCAGAAAATGAAAGGCAAAATGGGTACATATATGGGTATTCTGAGTGACCGATAAAGTGGAGGGGTTATGAAGAACGGTTATTTTCGGTTAGTAGAATTAGAGCAGGGATTTGGAATACATTTTTGGCCGCCTGAGGATGGCGGAGAAAAAATAATGATTGCAGAGGTCGTGGATTATTTGGAAAAAAACAATTTGATCTATGACCTTTCTGTGTTGAAAGAAAAGATTGATGCAGGCGTAAAGGAAACAGTTTTTTTGGGAAACGGAGCCTGTCCGGTTTTGACAGAAAGTTATAAGTTGTCAATTGACGAAACTAAGATGACGGCTACCATGAGATTTTATCCGCCTGCAGGAAGAAACGGACGAATGCTCAGTGCAGAGGAAGTAATTCGTGATTTACGCTTTCGTAATATAACCTTTGGTATCCGTTCAGAGGAAATACAAAAATTTTTCATGAATCGAGAGTATTGCAAGGATATTGTAGTTGCAAAAGGTAAGGAAATTGTCTACGGAACAGATGCGAAGATTGAATATTATTTTAATACGGACATTCATGCCAGACCGACTTTGCGTGAAGACGGAAGTGTAGACTTTTTTAATTTGAATGCAATAAATAATTGTACAGAAGGAATGCTTCTGGCCCGAATTATCCCGGAGAAGAAGGGAGAAAGCGGCAGAAATGTAGTGGGCGAAATACTGGAGGCACCGACTGTAAAATCTGCATACTTCCGATATAACAGATTTTGTGAAACTTCTGAAGATAAATTGGAACTGTATGCAAAAGTAGACGGGCATGTGTCTTTGGTGGACAATATGGTCTTCGTGTCCGATGTATATGAAGTAGAAAATGTAGATAACAGTACCGGAAATATTGACTGTGAAGGCAGTGTTCAGATTAACGGAAATGTACTTTCCAACTTTACGGTGAACGCTAAGGGTAATGTCATTGTAAGTGGTGTTGTAGAAGGTGCTACAATTAATGCCGGTGGCAATATTATCATTACCAGAGGTATGAATGGTATGAATAAAGGCATTTTGTCGGCAGGCGGCAATGTTATTGCCAAGTTTATCGAAAATGCCACTGTGGAAGCGGATGGTTATATACAGACAGAGTCTATTTTACATAGTAACGTTCGTTCGGGAAAATATGTGGAAGTAAGCGGAAAAAGAGGATTTATAACAGGCGGGCATGTAGCAGCTACAGAAATGCTTACTGTGAAAACATTAGGCTCAACTATGGGGGCAACAACTATTGTTGAGGTAGGGGCAGACCCTAAGGCAAAAGAAGAATATCAGAAAACACAGAAGGAAATAGCTGAATTACAAAAAATTATCAGAAGTACACAAACGATTCTCGGCAGCTATGCACAAAAAAGAGCCAAAGGAATGACTTTGAATAAAGAACAGTTGGATTATATTAAACAATTGGCTATGCTGACGGAAGCAAAGAAAAAAGAACTGGATGTATGTACGGAGAAAATTGATAAGTTACAGGAAAATCTTGAGGTGCAGGGACAGGCGTATGTAAAGGTAACAGGACAGGCGTATGTAGGCACAAAGATTATTATCGGTGATTTATCTATGGTAGTTCAAAGTAATACCAGTTATTGTAAGTTTGAAAAGGTGCGGGGAAATATCAAAGCGGTTTCGATATAACGGAAAGGCGGTAGGTATATGGCATCATTAGATATTGCAGCAATTGCAAGAACACAGGATTTTTCCACAATCAAACATTTTGAAGATAATAAAGCGGCATTGGCTCAAATGAACATGCATCAGCAAAGCGGTAAGGATATTCAAAACCGCGCCAAACAGGTGGTAAACACAGAGGAAATACAGTGGCAAAACAAACGATTTGATGCAAAAGATAAGGGCGATAATGAATATGCCGGAGATGGCGGAAAGAAGAGACGTGAAAAACAAATAGAAAGAGTAGTAAAAAAAGGACAGCAGGGATTTGACGTTAAGATATAGAGGATTAATATAATGGGAGTCATGGAAATAATTTTATTAATTATCGGTGTCGGAGCTTTTGTGGCAAGTTTTGTCTTGCCGGCGGCGAAAGAAGACCAGCCGGTTGTTAACAGAGAATTAACAAAAGAAGAAATCAGCAGTTTGGTAAAAGAACAGATGAAGGAAATCAGAGGTCAGGTAGATGACACGGTAAACGAAGCTGTTGACTATGCCATGGAAAAAACAGAACGTTCATTGGAAAGGATTTCCAATGAAAAAATCATGGCAGTGAATGAATATTCAGATACCGTATTGGCTGAAATTAACAAAAATCATCAGGAAGTGATGTTTTTGTATGATATGTTGAATGATAAGCATGTAAGCTTGAAAAACACAGCCAGTGAAGTAGAAAAAACTGCAAAAGATGCAAAGACGGCCACACAGGAAGCGCAAAAAGCCAGCGAAGAAGTTAAGGCGGCTACGAAAAATGCGGAAAAGATATTCCCTGTATTCCAACCCTTGCAACCGGAAAAGTATAAAGTTGCCGAACCTGCAGAAGCTGAAGTAAAGGAAACCAAAAAGACAAAAACCAAGAGTAAGGTGACGGAGAAAGGAAAAGAGACAACTGCTGAAAATACAGCGGATGCAACAAACAATAACGCAGCAATTCTGAAATTGCATGAGTTAGGAAAATCAAAGGTGGAAATTGCCAAAGAGTTAGGTCTTGGTGTTGGAGAAGTGTCTCTTGTAATTGATTTGTTTAAAGGATAAGTTTGTTATGAAGTTAAAGTATTATTTGCGTGGACTGGGAATAGGTATTATTGTAACCGCCTTACTGATGGGGTTTGCTACGAAAGATAAAAAGGAAATGACGGATGAAGAAATAAAAGCCAGGGCAGCTTCATTGGGAATGGTAGAACAAAAGGTCTTGGCTGATATAAATAATACTGCCGTTCCTGATGAAGAGGCGTTAACTACACCCGAACCGGTACCGACAAGAGTACCGGAAGAGTCTGAGAAACCGGTGAACACAAAAGAACCGGAGTTTACAGCAGAGCCGGAAACCACAATGAAACCGGAGGTAACAGAAGAACCGGCTGTAACGCAAGAGCCGGAACCGACAAAGGAGCCGGAACCGACGCAAGAACCCGAAGCAACAAAGGAGCCGGAGCCCACTCCGGAACCGACGAAGCAACCGCAGGATGTGACACAACCGGATGGTGATACTATAACATTGACTATAAATAGCGGTGAAACATCCTGGTCTATCAGCAAAACATTGTACGATTTGGGTATGGTTGAAAGTGCATCAGAGTTTGATAGTTATTTATGTAAAAACGGATACGATAAAACCATTCGAATCGGAACATTTGAAATCCCCAAAGGGGCTACATATGAAGAGATTGCGAAACTGATTGCGCGATAAAAGTGAATAACCGAAAAAACGTAAAAAACTTGCAAATATATCTTGCAAGTTTTTGCTGTTTATGGTACTATTTTGAAGTTGAGACTATAAAACACGTATTTTCATTCGGTGCAGGGTGTCTAAAAGAAACTTCTAAAGAAGTATCTTTGGAGATTTCTAAAGGAATTTCTTTTGTTTTTTGGATATGCATCGGAGCTAACCGGACTTTAACGCAGGTTCGGCAGAAAAGAAATACGGACGACGGGTACCGGGAAACGGAACCGATTAAACCAAATGGAGGTAATATCATGAGCGTTATTTCAATGAAGCAGTTATTAGAAGCAGGTGTTCATTTCGGACATCAGACCAGAAGATGGAACCCTAAGATGGCTCCTTACATCTTCACCGAGAGAAACGGTATTCACATTATCGATTTACAGAAATCTGTAGGTAAGGTTGATGAAGCTTACAATGCAATTTCTGAAATCGCTGCACAGGGTGGTACCATTCTTTTCGTAGGTACCAAGAAGCAGGCTCAGGACGCTGTTAAGACAGAAGCTGAGAGATGTGGTATGTACTATGTTAACGAGAGATGGTTGGGTGGTACGCTTACCAACTTCAAGACCATTCAGTCTCGTATTGAAAGACTTCGTGCAATCGAAACCATGGCTGAAGATGGTACTTTCGATGTTCTTCCTAAGAAGGAAGTTATCGAACTTAAGAAAGAATGGGAAAAGCTTGAGAAGAACCTTGGTGGTATCAAGAACATGACCAGAATTCCTGATGCAATTTTTGTAGTAGATCCTAAGAAGGAAAAGATTTGTGTACAGGAAGCACATTCTTTAGGAATTACCTTAATCGGTATCGGTGACACCAACTGTGATCCTGAAGAATTAGATTACATCATTCCGGGTAATGATGATGCTATCAGAGCCGTTAAGTTAATCGTTGCT
>JAZNQI010000126.1:0-11088 GCA_045590095.1 Acetatifactor sp.
GTAAACTTGGCACTTTCGCGCTCTTCCTTACCAAATGCCTTTACAATACGCATACCGGAAATAATATCCTGCAGGTTGCTGTTCAGATCGTCCGCTTTTAACCACTGTCTGTGGAAAATCACGCGGATATGGTGCCAGAACATTTTGGTGAGTATCGCCACCAGCGCCACAAATGCAACTGACATCAGTGTCATTTGCCAGCTGATGGTGAGCATCATGGCTACAGATACAATCATGGTAAGCAAAGTGGAGAACATACCGCCAAATGCCTCTTCCATGAAATGACGAATCTGCATAGTATCTCTGGAAACACGATTCATAAGCTCGCCCGGTTTACGATTGTTAATAAAGGACAGGGATAAAGCCTGAATCTTGTGGTAAAGCTTGGTACGAAGGCTCATACTGATAACAGCGCCCAGCTTCACACACTGCCAGTAACGGAAAATTTCCACTGCCACACGCACCACCAACAAGCCGAAAGTAATACCGATGAAAATCCACACATCCCTCATGGTACCGGTTCCGCTCTTTAAGGAATTATCAATAAATCGCTGCTGGACGATGGGTGACACCAGATTGATTCCGGACACCACCAGCATCAGAAGGGAAATTAACAAAAGTTTTCCCACGAATTCCCCGCAAAGGGTCATAAATTTCTTAAGCACATCCGCCTTGCCGTCGCAGTAAGGGCATCTGCGGGTACCGGGCATGGCACGACCGCACTTTTCACAGTACTTTTCGTACTCGCGGCTTTCCACACGATCCTTTTCCACCAACTCACGGTCCTTTGCCTTGGCATCAATAATAGCCTGAGCACCTCTGGTCACGTAAGCCACGCGGATAATCTGGCGCATGGAAAATCTTGCTACGCAAGTCTTGGAACCGTCCTTGCCAAACACCGTCACGATACCGCTTCCCACCTGATGCTCGCACTTGATTTTTTCACAATCTTTCAGTTCATATTCCGCAGTTACCGCATCATTCTGCAGCACCACAAAACGTTCCTCCGTGACTACCAAGAAAGTAGAGGTCGTGTAGGAATCCCCCGCACTTTTTTTATCATTATGGAAGCCTAAGTCCACAGGCACACAATACCAAATACTCTCCCCTTCCTTTAGGGAAAGGGCCTGCCTCCCGGCCTCCGTTAAATCATATAGTAACTTCATTTTCTTAGTCTCCTTTATTAACACTTCAGGCCATCTATTCGCAAAACCGCCGTCTCATGGCTCTGAAGCGTGATTAAATGAACAAATCCAGCTTCTTACGTTCCATTACACTCAAAGCATAGAAGTCCGGAAGCTCATAGCGATTGCCGTCAATATCGGTAATCTGGTAGCGGTCACCGGTCAAGTTGATTACCGCATCACCACCCATATGTGTGGTGAAACGACAACTGCCAAAGTCCGTCTGCACATGCCAGTAAGCATAGCCGTACTCATCCTTTACGTCCATGACCTTGCGAATCACAGGCATGAAATAACGCAATCTTACCTGCTCCCGAATCATGTCCTGCGCTTCCTTACTCAAATCCTTCATGGACTGAATCAGACCGATTTCCTTGGCCTTCTCGTCCGCCTCACGGATGGAAATATACTCCTCCGGATTGGTCAAAGGGAATGTCAGATACACACCCACACGGTCATACTCCTTGTCTTTAAACTTCAGTGCCAGGAAGCCGCCCTCTGTACGGGTAAAAACTGCGTTCTCACTATTAATGAGACGCATCTCCAGCACTTCTTCCGATTCTTTCTTTAACGCCTCTTCATCAAACTCCTGTAAGTCTAACAAATCCGGCATACCATATTCTCTATCACTCATGTTTTTTCCTCCTATTCCACACCGCGCATGGCCAGTGCTTTGGTCTGCAATTCACTTAATTTATAGAATGTTCCCTTAAGGGCCATCAATTCTTCATGGGTACCGGACTCTGTTACGCGACCGTCGTCCAATACAATCAAATGTGTAGCATTACGCAAAGTGGACAATCTGTGGGCAATGGAAAGAACTGTTCTGCCCTTTTCCAGCTGCTCCAAAGACTTCTGAATCGCCAGTTCTGTCTCCGTATCCACTGCGGATGTTGCTTCATCCAGAATCAAAATCTTCGGATCTGCCAAAATGGCTCTGGCAATGGAAATGCGTTGCTTTTCACCACCGGACAGTGACCGGCTGGAATGCCCCAGTATGGTGTCATAGCCCTGAGGCATCTTGCAGATGAAATCATGAGCGCTTGCCTGGATGGCCGCTTTGATGATTTCCTCCCTGGTAGCCTCGGGTCTTGCGTAAGCAATATTCTCGGCTACCGTTCCCATGAAAATATAGGTCTCCTGAGAAACCATGGCTACGTTTTTACGAAGCTCCTTGAAACCATACTTTCTGACGTTGATGCCATCCACCAGCACTTCTCCTTCCCCGGTGTCATACAGTCGGGAAATCAGGTTTACCAAAGTGGACTTACCTGCACCGGAACGACCTACGATACCCAGCACTTCGCCGGCTTCTACCTTAAAGCTTACATCCTTCAAAATAGGCTTGTTGGGCTCGTAACCAAAGGTTACATTTTTTAACTCAATCTCGCCGCGCAGCTTCTCAGGACGCACCGGGTCGGGAGATTCCTTTACCTCCGGTACTGCGTCAATAATTTCAAACATACGCTGGGCAGAGTTCATGGCATTGGTGTACCAACGAATGATTCTGGACATGAATTCCAGCGGCCACTTCAGCTGTCCCACGTAGCCGGAGAAGGTAATCAGAATACCCAGCTCCATATCTTTACCGCTACTGGAAATAATCAATGCGGCGCCTACCGCCCACACCAAGAAACTCAACAAATCTTCCACCAATATGTACAAAGCAGAGAACTTACAGTCATAACCTGCCACCGCCAGTTCCGCGTCTCTTACACGGCCGTTGTTTCTGCCAAAGCGCTTCATTTCCTGCTCTTCCTGGCCGAAAGCCTTTACGACACGAGCTCCTGTGAAGTTCTCGTTCATCTGACTGTTCAAACGACGGTTGGCACGGTGTCTCTTGCCGTAATAGTGCCAAAGTCTGGGCATCATCTGATAACTGATCATGAACAGAATAGGCATCAGGATGATACTTGCCAGCGTCAGCATGGGATTTAACATAAACATAATGATGCAGGTGGACACAATGGTCGCCACATTAATAAAGAAATAGGGGATACCATCGATTAAAAATCCTGTAATTTCTTCCGCATCGCTGGATACACGGGTCATCAGTCCGCCGGTCTGCCTCTTGGTAAAGAAGCTGATGGACAACTTGCCCATGGAGTTAAATACCTGAGATTTTAATCTCGCCACAATCTCCGGCGCCATACGGGCCGTGAGCACACCTTGGAACATACTCAGTCCCTGCAGCAAAATTTTGGTCACAAGCATAACGATTACCAGCACGCCCAGTGCCAGCACAAATCGGCCCGCCGGAAGATGCATCTGTGCCAAAAAGTCTTCATTCTTGGCTAATACCTTGTCATAAAGAGTAGTACCGCTCAAATAAGGCCACACCAGATTCAAACCGGCACTTACCAAATAACAGAACATCAACAAAAACAGTACTTTCTTATAAGGCTTGTAATAAGAAAGCAACCTGGTCAAAATGGACTTTTTATCCATACACTTGGGGCATACCTTACGTTCCTGATCCGGATAAATCATGCCGCACTTGGGACAACATTCCTTGCCCTTCTTCACATCCAGATCCTCTTCCTTAATTTCCTCATCCTTTTTCATCTTTTCCAAGAGACGGCCCATTCGCATAAAGGCCTCCATCTTGGTATTGGAAAACTGGCAAAGGTATCTTTCCACGCCGTCTATTTTGCCCATAAATACGCCGGTACTTACCTGGCGCAGTACATTCAACTTTTCCACGTCCTTCAAATCATAAAGCAGGACCGCCGGCTCTCCGGCTATGCTGTCGTTGGCAGTCCAACTGTCATATCCACCCATACGGAACTCTCTCTTTTCCACATAGGGGTATCTGGCCACCACTAATTTCTCTTTGGTAAGCGCCACGATGGTGTCCGCAAATCGAAACTCCTCATCCAAATCGCCCATTGCGGCGAAAACCACCTGGTCCTTACCGATTCCATATTTCTCTAAAACTTTCACAAAACTTCCCGGTAAATTCATCTCACCCTCCAAATATCTTATTCTCCCGGCTTGCACATGGACATACGCTAACTACGCGATAGGCAGACTCGTAATGCCTTCGGCATTCCTCTGACTCTGCCCCTTAGCTCTGTTTCTCTTTGTGCGATAGGCAGACTCGAAATGCCTTCGGCATTCCTCTGACTCTGCCCCTTAGCCCTGTTTCTCTTTGTGCGATAGGCAGACTCGAAATGCCTGCGGCATTCCTCGTTCGCGTTGCTCGTCATATGGCGATGTCGGTCCGGCCGTATGCAAGCATCCGCCAGCCCTCATCACCATCTGACTCTGCCTATCGCGCAAAAAAGCCCGGTATGACAAATGTCACACCGGGCTGAAAGTCCAAACTATGCACATAAAAATCACGCTACGATATCCGCATTTCGTGCTACGCATATTTCCTCCGGGAGACAACAAACTTATTCACATTCAAATCATAATTTCTTAACTTAAACATTTTATTGCCTCCTTTCTTAATCTTAGTCTTTGTTTACAACATCTTTACTTACTATAAACCTATTTCCATCATATGTCAATTTATTTCTTGAGAATTTTCTCGCTTGTTTTTCTTTACAAACTTCCATGTACCGCCGAATCTCACGGCATGCCCTTAGAAATTCTCCTCCATCTCCTTATAAAGTGCCGCCAGTCTCTCATAGGAAAGGTCCGTTTCGTTCAAAATCGTATAGCGGTCAGGTCGCGAGCCGGCCGCCTGCTGCCATGCGCCCACGAAAATCTTCTCTGTAATGCCCCATGCAGAAGGCTTCACAGGCAAATTGAACTGCTTCAAAAGTCGGGTGATTTTGCCGATGTTGCGGTTCTGGAAAATGCATGCGCCGTAGCTTCCCATAGCCACTGCGATACCATGGGTTACGTTTACCTGCTCGCTGAAATTTTCTTCCAAAGCATGGCAGAAAAGATGTTCTGAACCGCTGGCAGGTCTGGAATCGCCTGCAATCTCCATAGCCAGTCCGCCCATTACCAGGGCCTGGGTCAGAAGCTTGATGAAGTCCTTGCTCTTAAGTTCCATGGGCTCGTTGTAGCAAATGGTGTTGAAAGCCATTTTGGAAATCATATAGGCGAAATCATCCACCTTACTGTTGCCTACCGTATGAGCCAGTTTCCAGTCATTCAAGGCTGTATACTTGCTGATAGTGTCGCCGATGCCTGCTAAAAGCTGGCGGTCCGGCGCCCCGGTAATCACATTGACGTCTACGATAATGGCATCCGGAATGGTACACTTAAAAGTCTTGCGGGCATTTCCTTCCGTACCCAACACTGCTACAGGGGATGCCAGACTATCATTACTCAAAGTAGTAGGCAGACACAAATAAACAGATTTGCTGACAAATGCCGCGTATTTGGCCAAATCCAGCACAGTACCGCCGCCGAAACCGATAATCACGTTTACGTTATTCATGCAGGCATACTTTGCTAACGCCACCGCGTCCTCGAAGTAATTATTCTGCACCAGATATACTTCCGATTTACTGAAATCCGCCTGCAGTGCATCGATAATCTTGCCAAACAAATTCTGCAGATTGGCATCCGTTACGATAATCACCTTCTTACTCTTAATATCGGGCACGCAATCCGCCATGACCTCGTCCACGTGCTCGAATATGCCTTCTTGTACAATCAAATGATAGGGTAGTCTGAAATTATTCATAATGTATTCCTTTCTGCGCCCGGCGCTTTCACCGGCTCTTTCTGCCTATGCGCTACATCTCTACATATTATCTAAGTAACTCTTCACATCCAACAAAGTCTCAAAAATCTTCTCTGAAAGTGCCTGCATTTCTTCTGTGGGCGGCATTAAATCCGGTACCATCAAAGGTCTGAGTTTCCCTGCTGCTGCCGCCCGGATACCATTGTAGGAATCTTCAATGGCGAACGCTTCTTCCGACACCACGCCCAATTCCTCACAGGCTTTCAGAAAAATGTCCGGCTGGGGCTTGCTTCGAGTTACCATGTCGCCGCCGATAACCACCTGAAAATATTCTATAAGTCCGGCATCCGTCAGCTCCTGTCTCACTACCGCACTACGGGTAGAAGATGCCAACGCTACCTTCACGCCGTTTTCCTTTAAATATTGTAACAACTCCACCACGCCGGTCTTCGTAGGAAGTCTGCCTCCATCGTACAAATCGTGAAAAAGCTTGGACATCTCACTTTTATATGCATCGTAGGGGAAATCTGCCCCATAACGCTTCAAGAACTTCTCCTTGGTCTCCACCGCATTGACACCCAGCACTTCCTGACACGCCTCTTCAATGCCCGGTACACCATACTTGTCCGCAACTACTTTCCAACACTCTATTACTACACGTTCCGAGTCAAAAATGACCCCGTCCATATCGAACACAACTGCTTTAAAATTCTTAGCCATAAGGGCTCCTTTCTTGTAATGATTAATCACTACAGATTAAATTATACGCAACCCGGAAGGGTTTTACAATATGAAATCGTAACTCCTAATTTCTTGCTGTCTGGCACGGCTCACACAAAATACACCATTTCATCTAGGTGACGAATACTTTTCACATAGTTTAAGATGTCCCGGGCAGATAGCACCAGTCATCCTTTTATATCTATATGTCAATCTTCCGTCGAAAATTAAACAACAACGTATAGAAACACTATTTCCATAGTTCCTATCCGTCGTACAAGCATACACAAATTGTGCGTCTACGGATAGATACACTATATACCCATACTTCTATATGCCTTTTAATGGCATTTTCTACTATTTAGATTGTTTGAACAAGAGTAACTCTGTACAATTTCTGGATTATAAGCATATTTTAACAGATAGCTATTCCTCAAGTCCAAAATCTATCTGCCCCCTTTGTGAAATGGACAAACTCAACGGCAGATAGAGGCTCTCATTTTTCACTACCTATCTGCCGAAATCCACTAAAACGCTTTTATAGACGGATAAACTGCCCCTACACTACCTCAAAAATCAATATCCGCTCCCTCATATTCTCTCCTGTAAACAAATCTCCGCAATCAATTTCATCCACGAACAGAAGCTCCTCCCTGGTCATCAGGTATGCCACATATTCATCCGCCGGATAATAAAAAAATAACTGCATGCTTCTGGGTGCTTCATAATAAGACTCTAAGATCCGCCCCAAAACCGACTGCAAAATCTCCAAAGAAAAAGGATTGAAAAAGTAAAAGCAGTCTGCCGCCTGTACTTGGAAATCCTTGGCATCCTGACATACGAATTCCACCTTTCCCGGTACGTCGCCTTTAGATAGCGTTTTCACACGCGCAGATGCGTTACCCTTGCCTACATGTTGCACGCCGACCGACGCGCCGCCCACATAGCTTTTCAAATTCTCCTTCGCCTTGGCACAAATCTTCTCATCATATTCTATGCCCACCACGGGACATCCCAGCCTATAATGTAGGAAAAATCCCACTCGCCCTTTCCCACAACCATAATCCAGCACCTTATTTTCCTTGGTAATGTACTCACTTTCCGCCAAACGCTCCAGCACGCAGTAAGGCGTAGGCTCATAAGGATGGTGATACTCGTCCGCATGCCCGTCCAATCGCCCGCAAGTTTCTATCTTCAGTTTTTTGTCCCATTCTTTTTCCGTCATAGGAAATTGCTCCCTTTCAAAGTTCGAATTCATTGCCCAAATATCATTATAGCAGTTTTATCCGCTGTCGCAATCATGCGATATCCCACTCTATTTCACCACCATCATCACTACTGTCAACGCCACATAAAACCAAATTCCCTTATTGGTAAAAAGGCTTTTTAACACCTCGACCCTCACTAAGCCGGGCTCTCCGTCCAACACTACCTTTTTACGATTTGCCATAAAAATACTCAACCCCACAGCGCCTGTTGCCATGAGCAAAATAGAGTAGACTCCGGCCAAAGGCATAGCAATACCCAGAAATAACTGCAACAGTACCGCGCCAAACAAATTAGACAATGCGTGAAGCACCACAACCAATTTAAAATCTCCCGTCTTAGCCATCACATAGCCCCAAATCAGCCCCAGAATAAAAGTATAAATCACCTGCGGGATTCCCAAAGACACGCCATGTACGATGGCAAAGCAAAAGGCCGATACAAATACAAAAAAGCGCTCCCCGTACTTTAATAATTTGTCTGCAAAAAGCTTACGGAACACAAATTCCTCTGCAATAGGATTAAATACCAGTAGCATAAACAGCATATAAGGAGAAACTGCATCGACTTCCGTGGTTGCAACCTCTACTCCAAACACTCCCAGTATATTCACCAGTACACTCATAATCATAATGGCGGAAAACTGAAGCAAAAAACATAATGCAAGCTGGCTACCCGGGAGCTTGCTACGTTCCCGCGGACTTCCCGGAATACTACCACACTCGTGTCGGTTTCCCTGAATACTACCACACTCACACAGACTTCCCTGAATACCTTTTGTCATCAGCACAAATAAGCTCAGTCCCACAACATACAGGCTCGCTAATCCCAGCAGCTTCTCTATCCCGGCAGGCAAGTCCAACTTCTCCTGCAAAAAATACGCATACAGCCAATACACCCCAAACATCAAAGCGATACCGAACGCAACCTTTTCCAGATCTCCGGATTTATTCTGCCCGTCCGCCATCCCTGGCTTTTTACTACTATTCTGCCCTTCCGCCGTCATGCTTTCTTTTTCGTACTCATTTCGCATCTTTGTCGCCTCTCTTCTGGTATTCCCTCAGCTTCTGCGTGTACTTCTTCCCTCTGAAATAATGCTCCAGTTCTCCTATAACAATCGCTACCGCCCAGCCAATAGCAAAAATACCGATAAAGGAAGCATAAGTTCTCATGCTGTCCAAATGAACAATCCACTGAAAATACACTGCGCAGACAAAGGTAATCCCCGCAAACGTAATAATAAAGAGTGTGCATCTCATAATATCCGCCATTGTCTTAATCACACATTTTCCAAAGAAAATCTCCATCAATATCCCCCCCAACACTGCCACCATTGCCAGCTGCCCCAATCGCATAAGCGGTATGGTCTCCACGCCCCTGCAAAAACTAACAATAAAAAACACTGATATCATGGTGGCGTAGGTGCTCACAATCTGTCTGGATGCATTATTTATAAACTGCTTCATACTCGTCTACCTCCTAATCCTAACTTCTCCTTCAGTACAGGCGCATACTGTCTGGATATGTATAACTTCTCGCCATTGTCCATGGTGGCTAATATTTTGCCGCCGAAGTCCGGCTTCAACGCACGGATTCTTTGCAAATTGATAATACTTGACTTGGAAATGCGCATGAAATCCAAGTGACTGTACTTCTCTTCCAGCTCGTAGAGCTTCTCCTCCAACTCATAAACCCGCTCCGCAGTGTAGCAAAAGGTCTTTCGCTCCACGGCTTCCATATATAAAATGTCCTCCGCCTTCAAAGGATACATTTCTCCGTCGAGGCATCCCACCAGTCCGTTAGCACTTTCCTCCAAACGCTCCACAAAGGCAATCAGCTTCTGTACCGGCTCATCCTTCTCCCGATACTCAACAGTCACCTGCGTTTCTTCTATCTTTATATTCTCTAACAATTTTAGTAGCATGACTCTCTCCTTCCCCATGCAATCATCGTGTAAATTTACCCTGTGTTTCTTGCTTCAAGCTCGCTTTATAATCATTATAACAATTTTGTCCGTGGACGCAATCGCCTGATACATAAGTGGTAAATTAGGCTGCATAAGTTGCAATTTAATATTTTTCACGTTCCACTTGACATTTTTCAAACGCTTGCATATAATGTGTGAAAAGAGTTTTTGACAATTCATTCCCGTGCATACCGCAAGCAACGCTTGTGGTACTGCCTAAATAAAAAGTGAAAAATCTTTGATTTTTCACAAAATATTGAAATAAACTGTTGAAGTGGAGATAAAAATAAACGGGCACTTACAGAGAGTCGGGGGGCTGAGAGCCGGCAGAATGCTACTTATTAAATGGACCACGGAGGGCATAGTCAACAGAAGGTCGTGTGTTTGGACTTTCCCAGTATTCTATGACGTGTACGCATACGTCAGTTGCGAGGAATATGTTAGTATTCTGATGAGAGTGTGGATTCCACAAATCAAGGTGGCACCGCGGTAACGACTTTACCGTCCTTGACAATAGCAGAACTATTGTCAAGGACTTTTTTATTTCAACAGTTTAGGCAAACAGTTATACGAGAGCAGAAAGCATGCTCGCATGGTTTTGCGAACGAATTACTGTTTGCACTAAGCGCCCGCTTATGAGCAAAGGTAGCTACAAAGTAGCGGAAAGTGCTGCAAGCACGACTTTGCGAATGGCGCGGCTAAACTGTCACATTATCGAACAGGAGGATTTAAACATGGCAAAAGGAAGATATGGTGTTCATGGCGGTCAGTATATTCCCGAGACCCTTATGGACGAAGTTTTGAAGCTGGAAAAAGCTTATGAATTTTACAAAAATGACCCTGCATTCAATGAAGAGCTGAATACCCTGCTCAAGGAATATGCAGGCAGACCTTCTCTTCTCTACTACGCAGAGAAGATGACCAAGGATTTAGGCGGAGCGAAGATTTACTTCAAACGTGAGGATTTGAACCACACGGGCTCCCATAAAATCAACAATGTACTTGGTCAGGCACTTTTGGCAAAGAAAATGGGCAAGACCCGTATTATCGCAGAAACCGGTGCAGGCCAGCATGGTGTAGCAACTGCTACTGCTGCTGCCCTCTTGGGATTGGAATGTGAAATCTTCATGGGCGAGGAGGATACCATCCGTCAGGCCCTGAATGTATATCGTATGGAGCTTCTTGGCGCAAAGGTCAACCCGGTTATGACCGGTACCCGCACCTTGAAGGATGCCGTAAACGAATGTATGAGAGAGTGGACCACCCGTATGGACGATACCCTGTATGTACTGGGTTCCGTAATG
>JAZNQI010000127.1:0-23694 GCA_045590095.1 Acetatifactor sp.
ACCATTTCTTTAAATCTCTACGATAGGACATAGTCGTGTTCTCAGAAGTCTTTTTCACATTATGTAAATATGTTATGAACGCTTCAATATGCTTCTCCATTTCCACGACTCCCCCATTGTATTTCCGCAAAAGCATCGCGGATAAGCCCAATTATACTGTGAAAATCGTTTAAAATCAATCGTAAATTTGCCCATTTTTTCGCCCTTTTTCAGCACATTTGAACAATTGTACAAGATAACGGATACGAATACTTATGTAAACACAACATCTTGCGTCAGACCCTTATAAATATTTTAATAACTTTTGACAAAATCATAGAATTAATAAAACTTTCAAAAAAACACCCTATTAAAACAACCATTTCCAATACAAATAATTGCAAAAAAAATCTCCGTTCCGTTATTCTTCTGCTCACAGATAAACGGAACGTAACAATCCATGCCGGCAAATAAAAAATATACTGCGGGAAACTGCATAGCAACAACAAAAGCACTCCCTTTCCGCCATATCGAAGTAGTGCTATTGACAATATACTACCAAGTGCAATACCATATCCGACAATCGTTCCGTATACCATAGGCGCTGCCAAATAAGTTGTAGACATTAAGAACAGAAAAGGGATTATCCAGATTCTTTTCTGAATAATGTAAAGAAACAATGTCCCTTTGCTATATCCCCGAAACTTAAGTAAAGATAATGTTTCCGGTGCCAAAACCTCCGACTGAAATAACCTCTCACTTTTATTTATCACACAAAACATCATCGTTACCGTTAAACTGATAACAAATGCTGACAAAAGAGAAAACTCCTTTCCTTTTAGCTTTTGAAACCTGCCTATCGCCACTATAAACCTCACACAAATTCTTTATTCCATTGTATGTCTTAAAAAGAGCAAAAATGCACTGTATACAGCTGTCATAACACATAAAAAAACGAGTAGGGAACTCCTACTCGCTTCTCATATCTTTGCTTATATTATTGATTTAACAACTTCTCCACACTGACTAATTTCACACAGAGTACAAATAAGTTTGTTGCCATAGCCATTTCTTCCGGTGTAGGGAAAGAAGGTGCAATACGAATATTACTGTCTTTAGGGTCCTTTCCATAAGGATAAGTTGCGCCTGCTCCGGTAAGCACTACCCCTGCTTCCTTACATTTTGCAACAATTGCTTTTGCACAACCATCCATGGCATCAAAAGAAATAAAATATCCTCCATAAGGTTTAGTCCATGTACCGATTCCCAAACCTCCAAGCTCCTTCTCCAATACCTGCAATACAGCTTCAAACTTAGGACGCATTAAATCAGCATGCTTTCTCATATGCTCTTTCATACCATCAATATCTTTAAAATAGCGAGCATGACGAAGCTGATTAATCTTATCATGACCAATCGTCTGCACAGCCATCTGCTTTTCAATATACTCTATATTTTCCAAAGAAGATGCAATTGCAGATACACCCGACCCCGGGAATGTCACCTTGGAAGTAGATGCGAAAATATAAACCATATTCGGATTTCCCGCTTTCTCACACTCTTCCAAAATATTCAAAATCTCATCCTGCTTATCATCATATAAATGATGAATACAATATGCATTATCCCAATAAATACGGAAATCTTCTGCCGCAGGTTTCAGATTTGCAAATCTCTTAACCACTTCATCAGAATAAGAAATACCGGTAGGATTTGAATACTTTGGAACACACCAAATACCCTTTACGGTAGCATCGGTATTTACATACTTCTCTACCACATCCATATCCGGACCATTCTCTCCCAAAGGAATGGGAATCATCTCAATACCAAAAAATTCTGTAATTCTAAAATGTCTGTCATAACCGGGCACCGGACATAAAAATTTTACCTTGTCCAATTTGCACCATGGTGTAGAACCGTTTACACCATGAGTCATAGAACTTGCCACAGTATCATACATAATATTCAAACTTGAATTACCACAAATCACAACATTATCTTTATTTACAGACATCATATTGGCCATAAGCCTTCTGCATTCACCAATACCGTCTAAATCACCGTAATTTCTTGTGTCATTACCCAACATGGTTCTCATATCAGAATCACTGTTGATAACATCCAGCATAGGCATAGAAAGAGCCAATTGTGAAAATCCCGGCTTTCCTCTTGACATATCCAGCTTCAAACCTTTTGATTTTTCATCTTCATAAGCAGCATTTAACTGCTCTCTCAATGCTAAAAGTTCTTCTCTGCTCAACTCTTGATAAGCTTTCATAAAACCTCCATTTATACAACTTGGATAATTGTATACAATCATACATTTCATATATAATACTACAAAACACTTCATAAAACAAGAGTAAATTTCATTATTTAGAATTAAAAAGACCATCGCGCAACTCTTAAGTTATGCGATGGTCCTTTACTCTTATTAAATTTTCAGTAAATCGAACTGTTTATGGTTTATTTTGCGTAATCGATAACTCTCGATTCACGGATAACATTAACCTTAATCTGTCCCGGATATTCCATATTCGCTTCAATCTGCTTTGAAATATCACGTGCCAACAAGAGCATATCATCATCCGTAACCTGCTCAGGTACTACCATAACACGAACTTCACGACCTGCCTGAATAGCAAAAGATTTTTCTACACCTTTGAAATTGTTTGTTATTTCTTCTAATTGTTTTAATCTGCTAGTATAGGTTTCTAATGTTTCCCTTCTAGCTCCCGGTCTTGCAGCAGAAATTGTATCAGCAGCTTGTACAACGCATGCAATAAGGGATGTAGGTTCTACATCACCATGATGTGATTCCACCGAATTAATAACGGTAGCATTTTCTTTGTATTTTTTACAAAGTTCCACACCCAGTTGAATATGTGAACCTTCCATTTCATGGTCAACAGCCTTACCAATATCATGTAATAAACCTGCACGCTTAGCTAATCTTACATCTAATCCCAACTCAGATGCCAATAAACCTGATAACTGAGCCACTTCGATAGAATGCTTCAAGGCGTTCTGACCATAACTGGTTCTAAATTTCATCTTTCCAAGTAATCTTACAAGTTCAGGGTGAATACCATGTACACCTACTTCGAGGGTAGCTGACTCACCTTCTTCTTTAATCATTACTTCAACTTCTTTTTGAGCCTTCTCAACCGTTTCTTCAATACGAGCCGGATGAATACGACCGTCCACAATTAATTTTTCAAGGGCAATTCTTGCCACTTCTCGACGAATCGGGTCAAATCCTGACAAAATAACTGCTTCAGGAGTATCATCAATAATCAAATCTACACCTGTCATAGTCTCTAAGGTACGAATATTTCTACCTTCACGACCAATGATTCTACCCTTCATTTCATCGTTAGGAAGTTGCACAACCGAAATCGTGGTCTCTGACACATGGTCTGCTGCACATCTCTGGATAGAGGATACTACGATTTCCTTTGCCTTCTTGTCTGCTTCTTCTTTTGCACGGCTCTCATATTCTTTAATCATAACAGCCGTTTCATGTTTTACTTCATCTTCAACAATTTTCAATAAGTAGTCTTTTGCTTGTTCAGAGGTTAAACCTGAAATTCTTTCCAGTTCCTGTACTCTTTGCTCATTCAGCTTGGAAACTTCCTCTTTCATTTTATTGAGAGTTTCTTCCTTTGCTGCCAAACTTGCTTCCTTCTTCTCGATTGCATCTGCCTTCTTATCGATGTTTTCTTCTTTTTGCTGAATTCTTCTCTCGAAACGTTGAGCCTCTGCTCTGCGTTCTTTGATTTCCTTGTCGAGTTCATTCTTAGTCTTAATGGACTCTTCCTTCACTTCCAATAAAGCTTCACGCTTTTTGGTTTCAGCTGTTTTTAATGCTTCATCGATAATTTCTCTAGCTTTATTCTCTGCATTACCAATTTTGGAAGACGCACTTTTCTTCAAATAAGATGCAGTCACCAAATAAGTAATCGCGGCAGAAACCACTATAGCAACCAAGGCGGTGATAACATAATCCATACAGGACACCTCCTTATTAAATTATCATTGTACAAATATCTAATATAGAACGAATAATATAGTCATTCATCCTAACAAGCAATTTACAACAGTATAATTTTATACTCTATTCTTTGTTATGTCAAGTAAAACTGTCTAAAAGTTTCCAAATTTGTTTATACTATTTATATTTTTTGCACATTTAAAATCCTTCCAACTGCATCGCCTTGGAAATCTCATCTGAGGAATATCCCTTTCGCAAAAGAAATGCGTATATTTTTTGCTTTTCTTTTATGTCACAATCCTGAGAATAATGTTTTTTCCTCAAATGATTCTGTATCATCCCCTGTACATCCTGCTGTTCTCCGCTCTCCTCCCACTGCATCAAGGCCCGGGAGAATATTTCTTTAGTTATTCCCTTTCGGAACAAATCCTGTTCTATTTGTTTCAAAGACTTTTGTTGCGCATGGTAGGTTATATAGTCCAATGCATATCCCAAATCATTAATATAGTGAAATGATTTCACATAGTCTATGGCATTTTGAATTATTTCCTCCGAATAATACCCTTCTGCAAGTTTATCCTTTAACTGTTTCTCAGTGTAATTCTTCTTTTGTAACAAGTTCATAGCTCGAAGCTTTGCCCGTTTGGGAAGAATCATCTGGGTAATGGTATCGTACTCTTCTTGTAAAATTGCTTTTTCTATTGCAATTCCATATTGACACAATTCGCCTTTGTATAAAACAAAGGCGAATTCTTGATCAATAAATATTTTGTAACGATTTCTTGATAACTGTTCTATCTGTGTAACAATCATTCTTCTGCTCCGTCCAAACCATAATGTGCTCTGATTTTCTTCTCTATTTCAGCACATACTTCCGGATTTTCTTTCAAATACAATTTGGCATTTTCTCTACCCTGACCGATTTTATTACCCATATAGGCATACCAGGCACCGGACTTATTAATTACATCAATACCAGCCGCCAAATCTACAATATCTCCCACCGTTGAGATACCTTCACCAAACATAATGTCAAATTCTGCCTCCTTAAATGGCGGCGCAATTTTATTTTTTACAACTTTGACTCTGGTACGGTTACCAATTACTTCTCCTCCCTGCTTCAGCGATTCAATTCTTCTGACATCCAAACGAACTGAAGAATAGAACTTCAACGCACGACCACCTGTTGTGGTTTCCGGATTACCAAACATAATGCCAACCTTTTCACGGAGCTGGTTAATAAATACTACTGTACAATTAGATTTGCTGATAACAGCAGTTAATTTTCTGAGAGCCTGTGACATAAGTCTCGCTTGAAGTCCTACATGAGAATCTCCCATATCACCGTCAATTTCTGCCTTGGGAACCAATGCTGCTACAGAGTCCACTACTACAATATCGATTGCTCCGGAACGCACCATAGTTTCTGTAATTTCTAATGCCTGCTCACCGTTGTCCGGCTGAGAAATATATAAATTGTCAATATCTACACCTATGTTCTTCGCGTATACAGGATCTAACGCATGTTCTGCATCAATAAATCCTGCAATACCGCCTCTTTTCTGCACCTCGGCAATCATATGTAAAGTAACCGTAGTCTTACCACTGGACTCCGGACCATATATTTCTATAATTCTACCCTTGGGAATACCGCCAAGTCCCAATGCAATATCCAAACTAAGAGAACCTGTAGGAATTGTCTCGACATTCATTTGTGCGGAAGGGTCTCCTAATTTCATCACAGCACCCTTTCCGTATTGTTTCTCAATCTGACTGATTGCAGCATCTAATGCTCTTAACTTTTCATTCTTGTCCATAAATTTCTCCTTCTCTGGATGAACAGATGTTCTAATTGTTTATAGAATAAAACATTTGTTCGATTTTGTCAATAATTATTTTCATAATTGAATTATATTGCGTATTATGTCCTATAATCCACCCTCAATCGCATCACCACCCATGAAAAAAATAATTTAAACGCTCATACTCTGCTCTTAACGGAAAATATGCCGAACCGGCCATGAAAAATAGATTCCCCTTAGAACTGTGTGATGCTATTTTAAGCCTATTTAAATTAAAACGCAACTCCTTTTTATATTCTTAATATTATTTTAATATTTTTCTATACACTCTTTGGCTAATTCCAACGCTTTTAAAACACTTTGTTCTCTAATCTGAAGTCTGTCCCCCTTAAAAATATAAGTTCTGGTTTCTGTATTCTCTTTTACACAACAACCTATGCACACGAGTCCTACCGGTTTTTCTTTAGTACCGCCACCCGGTCCTGCAACACCGGTAACACTGAGAGAAACATCTGCTTTGGCAAATCTAATCGCGCCTTTTGCCATTTCAGACGCAGTTTCTTCGCTCACCACTCCGAACTGCTCCAAAGTAGTCTCCCTAACCCCTAACAGTTCCTTTTTTGCTTCTTCTGCATAAGTAACCAAGCTACTCTTTAAAACATTTGAAGCCCCTGATACATTGACTAAAGTTGCACACAAAAGACCGCCTGTACAGGACTCTGCACAGGTTATGGTATAATTCCTGTCATTCAATAAAGCTATAACATCCTCTTCAATACGACTTGTATCACTATGATTCATACTTTTCCTCCAAAAGCAAAAAGAGCCCATACGGCCCTTTTAACTTTATTTCATAACATTTCTGTTTTTCCACAAATAATCTACCAAAGAAATAATGGTCAATGCTAAAGCAACCCACATAAAAATATCGGTTATCAAAGTTAACTCTTCCAAATTACCAATCATCAAACATATCATTACCATTTGTGTTGCAGTCTTAAATTTCCCCCACTGACTTGCTGCAATAACAATATTATTATCAGATGCAATCAATCGAAGGCCATTGATAATGAAATCTCGGCTGATAATGATAATGACAATCCAAGAGGGAATTCGATCCAGCTGAACAAGCGCAATCAAAGCCGAACATACTAACAGTTTGTCTGCCAGCGGGTCCATAAACTTTCCAAAATTCGTTTCCAAATGACATTTTCGAGCAATATAACCGTCTAATAAATCAGTTAAACTTGCAACAATAAAAATTCCTAACGCAATATATTCCACATACTCCATAATACCGCCAAAAATAGCGGCAAACCAAGGCCATTCCATATGTCCGCCTATCAAAAGCAAAACAAAAGGAATAACGAGAATCATACGCATTAATGTTAATTTATTTGGTAAATTCATATCCGTCTAATCCCTTCAATCATTATATATTTCACCAATCAAATCATATTCATTGGAATCTGTCACTAATACTTTGGCAAAATCACCGGTCATTAGATTCGCACTGCTGTTTATAAAAATATATCCATCCACATTCGGTGCATCCCTATAGGTTCTTGCTACATACACCTCTTCATCGGCAATTTTACCTTCTATCATTACAGTTAATACCTGTCCGACCGTTTCCTCTGCTTTTTCAAAAGCAATCTCCTGTTGCAATTCCATAAGTTCGGCCTGACGTTCTGCTTTTATTTCTTCCGGAATCTGACTCGGCATTATTGCCGCCGGAGTATCCTCCTCCTGTGAGTAAGTAAATACGCCCAATCGCTCAAATTCCATATCATTCACAAATTGCATTAACTCTTCATGATCGTCTTCGGTTTCTCCCGGAAATCCTGTTATTAAAGTCGTACGAAGACAAATATCCGGAATTTCCCTACGTAATTTCTCAATCATATCACGTAATTGCTGTTGATTCGTGCGTCTTCCCATACGCTTCAATACAGCATCAGAAGCATGCTGAATGGGAATATCCAAATAATGGCACACTTTCGGCTCTGATTTAATGGTTTCTATCAACTCATCCGTAATTTCTTCCGGATAGCAGTACAAAATTCTAATCCAATAAATACCGGGAACCTGTGCCAATTCATGTAATAATTTATGCAAACTCTTTTCTCCGTACAAGTCCACTCCGTACAAAGTGGTCTCCTGTGCCACTAAAATGAGTTCCTTTACGCCCTTTTGAGCCAACTCTGTTGCTTCTGTAATAAGGTTCTCCATTGGAACACTTCTAAAGTCGCCTCGAACTTTAGGAATAATACAATAGGTACAATGCTTGTTACACCCTTCTGCAATCTTCATATATGCAAAATGTCCGCCGGTGGTCACAACTCGCTTCACACCCGACAACGGCTTTGCGTTTAAGTCTGCATAATGATTTTCAGACCTTCCTGCTAAAGCCTCGTTTACAGCATCCACAATACTGTCAATTGCAGTCGTACCTATAATAACATCCACTTCCGGTATCTCTGTCTGAATTTCTTCTTTGTATCTTTGCGCCAAACAGCCTGCCGCTACCAAAACCTTCAATTGTCCGCTTTTTCGCAGTTCTGCCATCTCCAATAATACATTAATACTTTCTTCCTTGGCATCCCCTATGAAACAACATGTATTTACCACTACAATCTCTGCTTCGGTTTCGTCATCGGTAAACTCATATCCGCTTGATTGTAATTTCCCTAACATCATTTCGGTATCTACCAGATTTTTGTCACAACCCAATGATACAAACAAAATTTTCATACAAAAACCTTTCCGGATTATACTTCTTCTTCGGTTAAAATCTTGATTTTACCCTGATTTAACTCTTCTACTGCGATAGATAAAGGCTTATCACAAGGAGCTGTTACCAAAGCCTCATCTCCTGAAATAATCTGTCTTGCTCTCTTTGCTGTTGCCATTACGATAGAATAACGGCTGTTTACCACAGGTGCTTCGCCCTGTTCTACCTCACTGTTTACTACTTTCATTAAATCTGAATATGATGGATGTAACATTATTTATCTCCTTTCGAGAACTGTTTCAGTTCTTCTCTGATTTCTTCTATAAATTCCGCGCAGCGTACCGGCGCATAATGTTCGTTCATAACAATAGTATGAAGTTGCTTAACGCATTCATCCAAATCATCATTTACCACAATATAATCATATGCCTCGATGCCTTCGGATTCCTCCACTGCACGCGCCAATCTTTTTGCAATTACGTCTGCTGTCTCCGTACCTCTGCCCACCAATCTGCGTTCTAATTCCTTAGCATTGGGTGGTGTTACAAACAATAACAGACTCTCCGGAAACTTCTCTTTAATCTTTAATGCTCCCTGGATTTCAATCTCCAGAATCACATCCTTTCCCGCCTGTAATTGTTTTTCTACATACTCACGCGGGGTTCCGTAATAATTGTCACAATAGGTGGCATATTCAATCAAACCGTTTTCTGCAATTGTTTTCTCAAACTGTTCCTTATCCGTGAAAAAATATTCTCTACCGTTTACTTCTCCTTCTCTGGGTGCTCTGGTAGTCATGGAAATAGACAGTGCATAATTGTCATAATCCGACAAAAGTCTTTTCATCAATGTTCCCTTGCCGGCTCCGGAAAATCCGGAAACAACTATCAAAATACCTTTATCTTTCATAGTTCCTCCGCTTACATCTTATTCAATATTCTGAATCTGCTCACGAACCTTTTCAATCTCAGTTTTTAACTCGATAGCACAATTGGAAATATCTAAATCATTGGATTTTGATAAAGTAGTGTTTGCTTCTCTGTTCATTTCCTGCGCAATAAAATCAAGTTTTCTTCCGATACTTCCGCCTTCCAGAAGAGTTTTCTTGGTTGTTTCAATATGACTGCGTAAACGAACCAATTCTTCATCTACACAAACCTTATCCGCAAAAATCGTAACTTCTGTAAGCAGTCTGTTTTCGTCCACCTGAACACTGCCGAGGATATCCTGAATCTTAGTCATCAGCTTCTCACGATATTCCTTAATAATCTGCGGTGACCTCTCGGTAATAAAATCTACCAGACTCAACATATTATCCAACTTCTGAATCAAATCATCCCTCAGATTTTCACCTTCTGTAATGCGTGTCTGGACAAAGTTTTCTGCAGCACCTTTGATGGCCTTCTGCAAGCCCTTCCAAAGTTCCTCTTCATCCATGGTCTGCTCTTCCATGGTGAATACTTCGGGATATCTGGACAATGTAGATACACGAATGTCATCATCCAAGCCGAAATCTTGGGACATTTCTCTTAAGTATTTCAAATACTCAGTAGCAACTTCCTTGTTATAACGTATAGTGGTATTGTTTTCTGTAAAATCTTCATACGTAATGAAAACATCCACCTTTCCTCTGGAAATGTAATTCTTCAGTTCGCCTCTGATAGCAGATTCAAAGAAATTTAATTTCTTCGGCATCTTAATGTTTACATCCAAATAGCGATGATTTACGGATTTCATTTCCACAGTAAACTTGCGTTCATTTTCGGTGATTTCACATCTGCCGAATCCTGTCATACTCTTAATCATAGTCAAAATCCTCTCCGGTTGTGACTGGTCAATTTTTCCTTTTCTTTTCAGTCACATACCTCATTACATTATAGATTACATTTTGGGTAGCGTCAAGTTATCTTTTGTGCTATCATTAATATTTAATAAGGCTTTTATAAATTCAGGAGGTCCCCTATGGCATTTGACGGTATTACCATTGCAAACCTAGTAAAAGAAATGAACGACACCATTATCGGATGTCGTATTTATAAAATCGCTCAGCCGGAAGCTGACGAACTTATCTTAACCATAAAAGGAAGTTGCGGACAGAAACGTCTGTTTATTTCTGCCGATGCCTCTCTTCCGTTGATCTATTTTACCGAAAATAACAAACCCAGCCCTCTGACAGCCCCCGGGTTTTGCATGCTTCTTCGCAAACACCTGCAAAACGGGCGTATTGTATCTGTCAGCCAACCGGGCTTGGAACGAATTATCCATATAGACATTGAACATTTGGATGAAATGGGCGATTTGTGTCGCAAAAAATTAATTGTGGAGATCATGGGAAAACACAGCAATATTATTTTCTGTCAGGAAAACGGTACTATCATTGACAGTATCAAGCATGTGTCCGGACTGGTCAGCAGTGTGCGAGAGGTTCTACCGGGCAAACAATATTTTGTGCCGCAGACCCAGGAAAAGGCAGATGCCCTGACTACCACTTATGAAGAATGGAGCACCGGTGTACTAAGCAAACCAACCGCTGTTTATAAAGCCATTTACGGCAGTTACACAGGTATTTCGCCCATTATAGCACAAGAAATCTGTTATCGTGCCGGGGTAGACGGGGAAGCCTCCACCGCCGCCCTTTCTGATACTGAAAAGACACAACTGTTTAGTACCTTTTGTGATGTGATTAGCACTGTTAAAAACGGTTCTTTTGCGCCCCATATTGCATATACCGGCAACCGTCCCGTAGAGTTCGCTGCACTTCCTCTGACCATGTACAGTCAAGGAAACGACCGGCTTGTATCCTGCGAAACCATGTCTCTTCTCTTGGAACAATACTATGCGGAAAAGAACACCCTGACACGCATTCGCCAAAAGTCTGCAGACTTGCGTAAAATTGTACAAACTGCATTAGAACGTAATGTGAAGAAATACGATTTGCAACTTTGCCAGATGAAAGATACCGAAAAGCGGGATACCTACCGTATTTACGGAGAACTGTTGAACACTTACGGATACGGTATCGAACCTCAGGCAAAATCTATGGAAGCTTTGAATTATTACACCAATGAAATGGTTACCATTCCCCTGGATCCTGATTTGACACCCCAGGAAAATGCCAAGAAATATTTTGATAAATACAATAAACTGAAACGTACCTATGAAGCACTTGTTGAACTAACAAAACAGGTCAAAGAAGAAATCGAGCATTTGGAGTCCGTCTCCAACGCACTCGACATTGCTTTGCAAGAGGAAGATTTGGTGCAGATTAAGGACGAATTAACCGAAAGCGGCTATATTCGCCGCAAAGGTAACTCTAAGAAAGAAAAAGTCACCAGCAAACCCTTCCACTACATCAGTAGCGACGGTTTCCATATGTATGTGGGCAAAAACAATTACCAAAATGACGAACTGACCTTTAAATTTGCAACCGGCAACGACTGGTGGTTTCATGCAAAAAACACCCCCGGCTCTCACGTAATTGTAAAGAGTGAAGGCGCGGAGGAGCTCCCCGACAGAACCTTCGAAGAAGCCGGCCGCCTGGCCGCCTACTACTCCAAAGGCCGTGAACAGGATAAAGTAGAAATTGATTACATTCAGAAAAAGCATGTAAAAAAGCCCGCCGGCGCAAAGCCAGGTTTTGTGGTGTATTACACCAATTATTCTCTGATGATAGATTCAGATATTTCGGGGATACAACAGGTATAAGATAAACCGTCCATTCTAATTAATATTCAGAATGGACGGCTCTTTTTTAATAATATAAACTATTAAGTGCGGTCTATGGAAATTCACTTTTCTTACTGTTACAACTATCTGAATTTTATTTCTCCTGTTTCACAATCCATCGCCTCAACAATTGCTAATGACTCTAACTGATATCCAAGATTTCTAATAATTCTTCCTCCTGTCTGAAAGCCCTTTTCAACAGCAATTCCAATACCTTCTACTGTTGCACCGGCAGTCTGCGTAATCTGGATCAATCCTTGAAGTGCACAGCCATTAGCAAGAAAATCATCAATAATTAACACATGATCATTTTCATTTAAGAATTTCTTTGATACAATAACCTGATTTTTGTTTTTATGGGTGAAAGATTCTACTTCAGCAGTATACATTTCTCCTTCAATATTGATGCTTTTTGATTTCTTTGCAAATACTACCGGCACACCGAAGTGCTGTGCTACGATACAAGCAATTCCAATACCGGATGCTTCAATAGTAAGAATTTTATTAATATTCTTTCCTTCAAAACGCTTCTTCCATTCTATTCCCATTTCATTGAATAATTCAATGTCCATCTGATGATTCAAAAAACTATCTACTTTTAATACATTTCCTTTTTTGACAATTCCATCTTTTACGATTCTTTCTTCTAAAAAGTTCACCTTTTAACCCTCCAGTATTTATTCATTAATTTTTTCTACTTCCATATTCTCCGGCAAAATCAAATTTAAAATGATAGATGCCACAAAAACTACTGCTACTACATTTGCAGAGAAAACATTTTGAATCATTTCCGGGAAAATATGCCACAAACCAATTTCACTTGCCGTTGTAAATCCAATTCCTATCGATAAAGATAGCGCTGCAATTGTTACATTTCGCTGTGTAAATCCTGCTTTTGCAACCATCTGCATACCAGATATAAGAATAGTTCCAAACATCATAATTGTACAACCACCAAGAACAGATTCCGGAAGTGATGCAAAAAAGTTTCCAACCGGTGGTAATAATCCTGCAAGAATCATACATAATGCACCTGTCATAATCGTAAATCTATTTACCACTTTTGTCATTGCAATCAAACCAACATTCTGTGAAAAAGATGTAACAGGTGGACAGCCAAACAAAGATGATATTGCAGATGAATAACCATCACATACTAAAGAACCTGATATTTCTTTATCCGTTATCTCTCGATTTAATCCTGATGATACCATTGCGGTTGTATCACCAATCGTTTCGGCTGCAGACACAAGATAAATAATGCATACAGAAAAAACTGCTCCTATATTAAACTCTGGTTTATATGGTAATAATCTCGGCAAAGCAATTAATCCATCTGAAAAAATAACAGATAAATCAACCTTTCCCATACAGATTGCTACAATGTAACCCACAACCAATCCTGCCAAAACAGAAAGCTGCTTCAAATATCCTTTTGCCATGCAGTTCCACACCAAGCATACTACCAGTGTAATAGTTCCAAGGATAAGGTTTTCTACGGAACCAAAATCTTCTACATACCCACCTCCAAAAGATCTTGCTCCTACTGTAAAAAGAGAAAAACCAATTGCAGTTACAACAGATGCTGCAACGATAGGCGAAATAATCTTTCGCCAATACTTCGCTAATAATCCTAATGTTCCTTCGAAAATACCACCTACTAATACAGCACCGATTACTGCCGGGTACCCATAATTGACGGCAACTGTACTTAACACTGTTACAAACGTAAAACTAACTCCCATTACAATTGGAAGTCTTGCTCCCACCCTCCATACAGGGTACAACTGAATCAAAGTTGCAATTCCAGCTACAAACATAGCATTCTGCAATAATATTGCGATTTCATCTTGTTCCAACCTGCCTGCCGCTGCCACAATCGATATTGGTGCCAAATTAGATACAAACATCGCCAAAATATGTTGCAGTCCAAAAGGAATCGCCTTCACAATCGGCACACGCCCATCCAATTTATATATGTTATTTACACTGCTTACATTGTTACTCATAATTCTCTCCTTTTTCTTGCGTAAAAGTTACATGGGCGACCTTTATTCAAAACATTATCGCACTTTAACAACATTTTTTCAATTAGCAACACTTAAGCAACTTCAAAATCTCTTCTCTGTTTCGAATACATCATTTCATTCGTAATCCGCCCTTTTAGCTTCTTTGCCATGCCTACAAACCCGCTAGCCTGCATTTACTTACTGTCGTAGCAAACACGAACGCATTTACGACGCGTAGTACTGGGCCTGTGCGGCAAACATTTCTGCGTAAATACCATCCGGCTTATGTACCAGCTCCGCATGGGTACCATATTCTTTGATTTCTTTATCAGAGAAAACCGCAATCCGGTCACAGAACTGACAACTGGACAATCTGTGCGATATGTAAATAGCCGTTTTTTCATGTACCAAGGTGTCAAATTGGCGATAAATATCGTACTCTGCCATAGGATCCAATGCTGCTGTAGGTTCATCCAGAATCACCACCGGTGCATCCTTATAAAGCGCTCTTGCTATGGCAAGTTTCTGCTGTTCACCGCCGGAAGGTTCTATACCATCTTCATCAAAATGCTTGAACACCACAGTATCCGCACCATTTGGCAGTGTTGCAATTTTCTCTTCCAAGCCCACTCTCTGAAGCACTGCTTCCACTTCTTCATTCCGTATATTCGGCTCACAATCTCTAATCAGAATATTTTCCTTCATGGTAAATGCAAACAATTTGAAGTCCTGGAATACAGGAGCAAACACCTTCATATATTGCTCGTAATCATACTCCTTAATATCCACACCATCCATGTAAATAGCACCATCCGTAGGGTCATACAGCCGACATAACAGCTTTACCAATGTAGTCTTTCCGGCTCCATTTAATCCAACGATGGATAAATGTTCCCCCGGTGTTAATCGTAAATTAATATTTTTAAGTACTTCTACCTCGGAGCCGGGATAGGAAAAAGAAACATTTCTGAATTCAAAGGTATGCATACCTTCCGTCACCGGCTTATCTCCCTTTACAATGGCTGCAGGATAATCCATAAATTTAACGTACTCATTGGCGTAATTTGCCCTCTTACACAAATCCTGGTAACCAATAATAAGATTTTTCATAGAGTTAAAAGCAGTTCCGGCTGCCGTAAACATCTGTGTGGTTACACCAATGGTAATCTTGCCGGTTATGGCCAGCACGCCTAAATAGAAGTAAATACCAAATTCACGTAAAATATCCACAAAACTCATTAACAATGCCAACGGACGCATTTTTCGAAACATGGTTTCCCACTGATTTTCCATTTCCTTGCTATAAAACTTCCATTTCTCCACCATCATATCTTTAGCATTGTAAAGGCGGATATCCTTGCCGTATCTAAAATCCGCAAGTTCCCAGCCCATGTAACTAAAAACTCGATTTACTTTGGCTAGCTCCGCATATTGCTTTTGTTCAATTTCATTGGCTTTCTGATTTAAGTAACCGGCAACAATCAGTATTACCACAGAAATTAACAACACTACCGGTGCCTGAGTAACAATAATCAATATTACACCCAAAACAGTCAAAAGTGCTGATGCCATATTAAACAAAGGCTCCACAATACCGTTCAATCCGCCGGAATACCAGGTCATACCGTTCTTGGCAAGCTCCATTTGATCCAAGGCCTTTTTATCCTCTGTTAACTGAAAATCAAGTTCCATAATGCGGGTACTCATAATTTGCTTGTAATAATTCTCAAACTTCACGGCATATCGCTCTATCAAATTTCCAAACAAACCATTTAGCAGACTCAAAATAAACTCCGCCCCAATGATTATAATCACATAAGTCCATAATTTACTTGCATCCCTTGCCCCTAAAAGTTCATCCACAATACGTGGCATTAACAAAATCGGAATAAAAGGCATAATAGTGGTAACTACCAAACGTAAGAAACGCACCACAAAATAACCCTTATATTTCTTCCATGCAGAGGGCAGAAAATACTTATATACTTTTAAAATCACATTCTCTGTTTTTTTCATCGTTTTTCTCCACTTACTCTTACTACTTTCAATCTTCAACCAATCATTACTCCTCATAGTACTGTGCCTGTACGTTAAAAAGTTCTGCATAAGCACCATTCTTAGAAAGCAGTTTCTCATGGGTACCGTATTCTACCATTTTGCCGTTTGCGAACATGGCAATTACATCACAGAATCTGGTAGAAGATAATCTGTGAGAAATATACACTGCCGACTTCTCCTGTACCATATTATCAAAATTCTGGTACAACTCATATTCTGCCAAGGCATCCAACGCTGCCGTAGGTTCATCCAACACAATCACAGGGGCATCCTTGTACAAGGCCCTTGCCAGTGCCAGCTTTTGTTTTTCTCCGCCGGATAAGTCCACACCATCATCAGTCACAACCTTTAAAAGCTCCGTCTCAATGCCCTTTTCCAGCTTGTCAACCTTCTCTTTCAAACCGGCCATATCCGCACATTTACGGGCTTTTTCCTTATCGGTAACAATGGGATTCTCCATAGAGATATTTTCTGCCATAGGGAAAGCAAAGATTTCCACATTCTGAAATACCGGTGCAAATACCTTATAATAATCCGCTCTCTTAAATCGTTTAATATTGATGCCATTAATAAGTATCTCGCCTTCTGTCACATCATACAGGCGCAAAAGGAGCTTGATAAATGTAGTTTTTCCTGCACCGTTTAATCCCACAATAGCTAAACGTTGTCCTGCAGGAAAACTTAAATTCAAATCTCGTAACGCATACTCCTCTGCTCCTTCATAACGGAAGGACACATTCTTAAACTCAAAGCTTGGTACACCTTGCTTCAGCACTTCTTCAATATCCAAAAACTCTCCCACTTCCTCTGTAGGAAAGTCCATAAAGGTTCTGAAATCGTCCGTCTGCATGGAATTACGCTGAATATCTCCAACGGCCGCATAAAAGTCAGAAAGTGCCGCAGAAAAGGCTCCGCACAATCCTATAAACAACGTGAAATTACCAATGGACAAATCCTGATGCAACACTTCTACAATCAATATGTAATACATAACCGCCCCGGAAACCAAGCTTGTGCAAGAATAAATAAAAGAATGTCTCAGCCAAAAGTTACGACTCTTTCCATACTTTTTTTTCATAATCCTTTAAAGCGTCCTCCTGCTTATTAAGCAGCCAGCTTTTCATAGAAAATAACCTGATATCCTTGGCATAATCAAAGCCCTGGGTACAGCGCTCCATGTAGTCCATCTTTCTCCATGTTCCTGCCATTTTATCCCAAAAAGCAGCCTTATCCTGCTTTACGGAAAGCAGATAGGAACCATAATTGGTTAGCATGGCTACCGTCAAAGCTAAAATCAGTCTCCAATCCAATCCGATAATGGCTGTGGCACTGACAATCATAGTCACAATATGTGCCCCCATACGGGCCATACAGTGCATCATACCTTCCACACCATTATTATTGCCGCCGGTAGCTCTATTAGCCAATTGGAACATATTTAGCATATGTGGTTGCTCTAAAGTCTGATAATCCATGGATAATACCTTGTCCATACGTTCTGTTATCATATGCATACGCACTTTAATATAGCACCACTGATAATTATTTATTAAGGTATTGGCTCCTATACATACCACTTCAATAAGTATGGCAATTGCCAGCATCTGCAAGAGGGGCTTAATATCCTTCTCCGGCATATTGGCCTGCATCTGTACAATATCAATTACAAATTTTGCCACATAACTCCACAAATAACGCACAATGGATTGGGTTATGGAACCAAGTACAATCAGCAATACACAAAGCTTCTTATATTGCCACATCTTTTGAAAAATATAGCCGATATTGCGAAACAAACCATATTTGGTATGAGGTGTTTTCAACTTACCGTCTTCATCACGCTCTCCAAGCAGGACTGTATCGCCTTGTCGGTTTTTTTTCTTCTTTTTGCTTTTCTCTTCTGTCACGTTCTCTTTACTCACGTATCTTCTCCAATATCTGTCTCTTCATTTTCTTTTCATACAACAAGCGCCTGCCACCACAGACGCTTGCTACACGTTTTTACATTAATTTGCATTTCTTCGCTACTCGTACCAACACATGCCCTTTGGGCATAGCCCTTAATTCGTCTTCTCTCACACCTCTAAACAGAATCAACAGTACAAAATACAATACCACCGCAATCATAATGGCCGGAAGCAGTGAAATGACATTGGATTTTGTCAAAACATATACGCCCTGATAGGTTAACCATGCGCCTACGCCCATGCATATCGCCGCAAGGGTCGGTAAAACAAAAGTGCCCGCAATCTCCTGTCTGTAACCTAACGCTCTGCGCACGGAAATCTGATTCAAAATACACATGGCACCGGAGTATACCGTACTTGCAAGGGCTAAACCATACACATTCCAGTCAGTCCAAAGCAACACCGGCACCAAAACAGCCGTCTGAATGATAAGTGCCAATACCGCATTAATAATGGGTGCGTTTACCTTACCGATACCCTGCAAAATAGAACTGCTCAAGGTGGATAACGCATAAAATACTACTGATAAAGCAAGCGCCATCAGAGTATAACCGGCCACATCAAGTCCTGCTTCCGCAGGGAACAGAAGTTGAATCACCGGACGCGCCAAAACGCCCAAGCCCACTGCGGAAGGAATAGAAATAATCATAATGGTCTTTACTGCCTGATGAATCTTTTCCTTTGAAGACCTTAAATCCTTTTTTGCCACCAATTGAGCCACCGTAGGAATAATTGCTGCCGCCATAGCGGACGCAAAAGCGATGGGAATATTAGACACCTTCATAGCCTCGCTGAAAATACCATAATCATTATATACGATTGTCTCTTGTACTTTCTTAACAGAAATCATAATACTGGTATAAAGTTTATTATTCAAAGAAGCACTGAGATTATATGCTGCGGTACTTAAAATAAAAGGAAGTACCACTCCCGCAATCACCCGACTGATATCTCTGTAGGAATCTACTTTACCGGTTTTATCTCTGCGAATACGTCTATGTATCAAATCCTTATTCAGGACATAAATTCCCAACATAAATAAAAGGGCCGCCAAAACTCCGGCACCGGTACCTACTGCACTACCCATAGCACCATACATGGCTGCATTGGCTGTTTCATCTTCTGCCGCTGCATTTTTTGCTATCTGTACAAAGCCATAAGCTGCACCGATACTTACCACTGCATTGACAATCTGCTCTAAAATTTGTGAAACAGAGGTCTGTACCATACTTTTATGAGCCTGAAAATACCCACGAAGCACGCCCAATATTCCGTATACAAAAATCGTGGGCGCAAACACACGAAGAACAGGCACAGCTGATTTTTCTACAAACAGCCCTGCCCCAAAATACAAAAACAGACTGGCAAGTAAACCCACTCCCAGTACATAATACAGCGCACAGAGAAACACTCTGTGTGCATTCCGATATTCTTTTACAGACAGTTTCTGTGCAATAACCTTGGATATGGCAGAAGGAATACTATACGATGAAATCAGTAAGATGATTGTATAGTAAGTGTAGGCTGCGGAATAATACCCAAACCCTACCGTACCGATAATGGTCTGCACAGGACTGACATACAGAAGTCCTATGATTCTGCTAATAAATCCTGCGGCGGCCAAAATGCCCGCCTGCAGGATAAAATTATTTTGTTTCTTTTGGTTACTCATAACTAAGTGTTCCCTTATCCGATAAGCCAGTCATACATCTCCTGATATTTATTCGCAGATACATCCCAAGAGAAGTCTGCCGCCATGGCACGATCAATAATCTTGTTCCATTCGCGTTTCTTTTCATAGTAAACACGTTCTGCATAACGGATGGTATTCAGCATTTCATGGGCATTATAGTTAGTGAAGCTGAAACCTGTACCTGTACCTTCGTATTCATTATATGGTTCTACAGTATCCTTTAGACCACCCGTCTCGCGTACAATAGGCACTGTACCATAACGCAATGACATTAACTGGCTAAGTCCGCAGGGCTCGAACAGCGAAGGCATTAAGAAAGCATCACAACCTGCATAAATTCTATGAGACAACTCCTCTGAATAGAAAATATTTGCAGAAACTCTGTCACTGTATTTCCAATCATAATGGCGGAACATATTCTCATAACGTTCTTCACCGGTACCAAGTACTACCAACTGAATATCGTCCTGACAAAGCTCTTCCATCACATAGTCAATCAAATCAAAGCCCTTCTGATCTGTCAAACGGGAAACAATACCGATTAACATCTTCTTGTCATCTTCTTTCAGACCAAGCTGCTTCTGAAGTGCTCTCTTATTCTTAATCTTTTCCTTACGGAAATTGCTTGCATTATAATTATTTACAATATACTTATCGTTTTCAGGATTAAATTCATCATAATCAATACCATTTACAATACCGCGAAGCTGGCTCATCTTCTCATACATAAGACCATGTAAGCCTTCTCCGTACTGCTCTGTTTTAATCTCTTCAGCATAGGTATCGCTTACGGTAGTCACTGCATCAGCAAACACGATACCGCCTTTTAATAAGTTAGCATCTTCATAATATTCCAATCTGCCTGCATTAAAATAATCAGCCGGCAAACCTGTAATATTCTTCACATCTTCCACGCCCCATCTACCTTGGAATTTCAGGTTATGAATGGTCATAACAGTCTTGATTCCGCGGAAGAACTCATTGCTCCAAAAGCGTTCCTTTAAGTATACAGGTACCAGACCGGTCTGCCAGTCATGACAGTGAATCAAATCAGGTCTGAAACCAAGCAAAGGAAGTGCAGACAATAACGCCTTAGAGAAAAATGCGAACTTCTCGATTTCAAACAACGCATTATCTCCATAAGGTTTAAAATCTGTAAAATATCCTTCGTTATCAATAAAATAATACTGAATACCATCTACTTCAGCACCTAAAATGCCTACATAAACATCTCTCCAGTTGTAATCCATGTAAAAGTGAGTGATATACTGCATTTTGTCCTTCACTTCCTGCTTCATACAGGAGTACTTAGGCATGATAACTCTCACATCAAAATATCGCTTATCAATACATTTCGGTAAAGAACCTACAACATCCGCCAAACCACCGGTTTTAATAAAGGGAACACCCTCGGAAGCCGCAAAAAGTATCTTTTTCATCTGAAAAACCTCCATACATTTGTTAGACTATAGATATTTAAATTATACAACAATCTTGTCTGTATGGAAAGAGCTTTTCTATTTTTCCCTGTATTTTAACCTGATTTTGTCAGCAATCAATGCAATGAACTCTGAATTGGTGGGTTTCCCTTTCCCTGTGTTAATGGTATACCCAAATAAGGTATCCAGCGTCTCCATTCTTCCACGGGACCAGGCCACTTCTATTGCATGCCGGATTGCCCTTTCTACGCGACTTGGCGTTGTCTGGAATCTCTTCGCAATTGTCGGATATAATAGTTTTGTTATGGAACTAATCATGGTAGGATCATTAACAGACATCATAATAGCTTCCCGTAAGTACTGATATCCTTTAATATGTGCCGGAACGCCAATATCATGAATCATATTGGTTACATCCTGTTCCAAATCATGCACAACCGGCTTTTCTTCTGCTACTTCTGTGGTATTTTTCTTCTTTTCTGCGGAGGGTACAGTAATCATAATCTGAAATTCCTTGTCCTGATTCATTAAATCATTTAAGATGCGGTATACTTCTCGATTATCCTTTGTAGAAACAAGACTTAACTGTTCCATGTAGCTTTCCTCCATATTCTCTGACATATTTCTTCCGCGTTCTCCCCTATTATAAAAGGATTTTCTTGTCGACTCAACATCTTCCCACCGCAAGGTTTTCCCTTTTGCTACAAAGCCACTTTCTATTCTCTGCCATTCCTTTTTCTTCTACAAATTCCCACAAAATATGATTGCCAGTTTCACGCCAAATACGCTATACTATATTCAAGTGCGGCAGTTTTCAAAGAATGCGCACAAAATATGCTAGATTATTTGGAGGCTTATTATGATTAAATCGGAAATCTCTGAAATCAAAAAATTATTTACACAAAACAACTGCTCCATCACCCGTATTTGCGGCTGTTACGTGGATGGAGAAAAGAATAAGAAGACTGAATTAAAAGAAGCATTTCTGGCACTTCCCGAAGAAGAAATGTTTAAATACTTCGAAATTTTACGAAAAACCTTGTCCGGTACCTTAGGCAAAAATCTTTTAACCCTGGACTTTCCACTGAAAACCGAGGAAGAAGGCGGTACACAGGAATTTTTACTTCGCCTGCGTGACAGCAAATTAAAAGACGACGCCCTGTTGGAAGCGTTTTATGACAAAATTATCGAAGCCTATGAATATGTGGGTAACTACCTGATTTTAGTTATTCACGACGTATATGATGTACCGGGTAAAACATCCGATGGTTTTGAAATGGAGGATGCTTCCGACGAAGTATATGAATACATTATGGTGAGCATTTGTCCCGTAAATCTTTCCAAACCGGGCCTAAGTTATAATGCTGTGGAAAACACCTTCCAAAACCGAATTCGCGACTGGGTGGTGGCTGCTCCGGAACATGGTTTCCTCTTCCCCGCATTCAACGACCGTGGTGCCGATTTACATAGTACCCTGTACTATTCAAAAAATGCAGACGACTTAAAAGAAGATTTCGTCAACTTAGTTTTGGACTGTCCTCTCCCCCTTCCTGCCGGCGGACAAAAAGTCTCTTTCCAGACCTTAATTGAAGAAACCTTGCAGGAAACCTGTAGTATTGAAGCAGTTATCAATATTCACGAAAAGTTAAATGAAATGATTGAAGAACATAAGGAAGACCCTGTTCCCTTAACTCTGGATAAAGAAGAGGTGAAAACAGTCTTTGCAAGCAGCGGTGTTTCCAATGAAAAAATGGAACTGTTTGACCGTTGTTATGATGCTACTGCCGGTGAAAAAACAGAGCTTGTAGTTAATAATGTGGTAAATACCAGAACCTTTGAAGTAAAGATGCCGGATGTAGTAATCAAAGTCAATCCGGAGCGTATGGATTTGGTTGAAACTAAGACCATCGACGGCAGGGAATGCCTGGTCATTTCTCTGGGTAATGATGTGGAAGTAAACGGCATTACTGTACGTCGTTCCTTTCATGAAGAAGAACGTAATGATGCATAAAATCGAAAAACCCGGTTCTTTTCGAACCGGGCCTTTTTCTACAAAAAGTTATGCGAGTACACTACTGTACTCCAAAAGAATTGCAAAGCAATTCTTGTAATTGTCGCCGCCGGGCGACAATTTTTTATGCCTGAGCAACATCCTTCATAGAGAAGCTGATTCTGCCCATCTTGTCCTTGCCTAAGCATACAACAGTTACCTTGTCGCCTAAGGTAAGTACATCTTCTACATGGTTGATTCTTTCCTTTGCGATCTTGGAAATATGAACCATACCTTCCT
>JAZNQI010000128.1:0-12917 GCA_045590095.1 Acetatifactor sp.
CCCAATCCGGTTCCTTCAATATTACGATTACGCTTACTATCCAGCTGTTGAAAAGCCATAAATAATTTTTGAATATCTTCTTTTTTAATTCCAATTCCGGTATCTTGGACAGCTACTTCCAATCTGATTTCATCACGTCGAATTCTTTTAAATCCGACTTTCAGCACTACCTGTCCTACCTTCGTAAACTTTACGGCATTATTGGACAAATTAATGATTACCTGCTTTAATCGATTAATATCTCCAATCAATTTGCGTGGTAATCCCGGTGCAACATCCAGAATCAATTCTACATCCTTTTCGCCGATTCGTGTATTAATAATATTAGCCACATCATTAATAAGTGACATGGGTTCATATTCTTCTTCCTCAATCGTCATTTTCCCGGCTTCTATCTTAGAAAAATCGAGAACGTCATTAATGATGGTTAATAGCGTTTTTCCTGAGGAAATAATTTGGTTAACATAACCCTTGGCGGCAGAAGGTAAATCTTCACGCAAAGTCATTTCGGCCATACCGATTACCGCATTCATGGGAGTTCTGATTTCATGACTCATATTAGCCAAAAAATCCGATTTCATCTGAGCTGCACGCTCTACCTCTTCATATGCGTGAATCAATGAATATCTGTCATATGCCATTTCAGAAATAATTGCAGACATTTTATACAAGAACTTGGTAATTCGATTCAACTCTTCTTCTTCAATGTAACGTATTTTCTTGGCAGCCTCTACATATCCATCCGGATCCACTTCGATTTCTGCTGCAATCTGTCGTAATCTTTCTTCGTCCAATTCTTCCGTACGAACCTGTCCGCCATTAATGTGTCCTACTCTTCTTCCGTGAGCCATAATAGGTGCAGCAAAATCAACCAAACCTGCATGACAATGATAGGTAACAGACTTTCCCTGTTCCAATGCCAATTCGCCGCCGTATTTATCACACTGCTCACATCTCTTCCGTCCAATAGGAGATTTCTTATTATAATTCTGGCAGAAATCCGAAGCCATGGCGCCTTCTGTAATCATCACTCCGTTTTCGTCCGTTATACCAATTGCAATATTACACATTTCACAAAAGGTATCCTGAATCAGCTGCAATGTATCCACACTAATCAGATCAGTTAGTTTTAATAATTCTTCCTCTTCCATACCTGCACCCTCCTTTTATCCAAGAACTTGATTTATTGTCTGTATCAATTTATCATGCTCTATGGGTTTTAACAGATAACCCTGTGGTTTCATGGCAAGTACTGATTTTATCTTTTCCCTGTCATTTATACCAGTTAAAAATATGACCGGTATATCTTTCAATTCATCTGACATTCTGATTTTTTCCAAAACAACTGCGCCATTTTCTTCCGGCATCTCGTAATCAAGAAGAATTAAGTCTGTCTTCTTTTTCTTCAGGAAATTAAGTCCGATTTTGCCGCTGATCGCCGTTGCTACGTTATAAGTATCCTTCAACTCTGTTTTAATCAATCTTAGCATAATAGGGTCATCATCAATAATCAAAATATGTTTACTTTCCTCTACAGTTTCCTCTGCTTTTTCAGGCGCCTGTATTGCTGTAGGTTCCTCCTCTTTGTCTTTTCCGTCTTCTTGCTCTAACCCTTTCTGTTCCGTCAAAAACTTAATAATCTGTTGCTTAATGGAACTTGCAGTAATTGGTTTTAATAACGTAAGACTCACTAAATCCGGTTTTATTTGAATAAAATCACCACAGGAATCACTATCGCCGACCAAAATTAGGTTCAGATTCTTGCGTTCCACAGTACCTAATGCAGTGATTAACTTCGTAACATTTTCCCTCGTATCCGGTGTACAGCAGAAAACAAAAGCATCCGGTTGAAAATATCTGATATGGTTTGCTATGTCACTACTTCTCAGCGAAGTTGTCATACACTCAAAATCTTCATGCATAATATAGAAAAAATCATCAATAATTACTTGATTCTTTCCCGCCAACAAAAGTTTGTACTTCATAAGAAACCCTCCCGTCTAAGCAACTATTACTCGATACTTAAAATAATTATAACATATTTTTCAATAAAACCAAATTATTTTCCAAAAATAAAAAAGCCAAAGCAATTTTTTGCTTTGACTTTTTGTATTTTATGATTCTGTAAATTATCTCTTTGAGAACTGAGGTGCTCTTCTTGCTGCTTTGAGACCGTATTTCTTTCTTTCTTTCATACGAGGGTCTCTTGTCAAGAATCCAGCCTTCTTAAGGGTAGGTCTATAGTCTGCATCTACCTGAAGAAGTGCTCTAGCGATACCATGTCTGATAGCACCTGCCTGGCCGGTGTATCCACCACCGCGTACAGTTACGAGTACATCGAATTTGTCTGCTGTCTCAGTAGCAACGAGAGGCTGACGAACGATAACCTTTAAGGTCTCTAATCCGAAATAATCATCCATAGTTCTTTTATTAATAACAACATCGCCCTTACCGGGTACTAAATATACTCTAGCGATTGATTTCTTTCTTCTACCAGTTCCGTAGTATTTTGCTGTTTTAGCCATGATTTATTCTCCTCCTTTCAAGTCCCTTAGAATGTCAACACTTCAGGCTTCTGAGCTGCATGTGCGTGCTCAGGACCTGCGTATACATGAAGCTTGGTATACATCTGTCTTCCTAAAGGTCCCTTGGGAAGCATGCCCTTAACTGCAAGTTCGATAACCTGCTCAGGCTTCTTCGCTAACTTTTCTTTTAAAGTAGTTTCCTTCATACCACCAACATAGTCTGAGTGATGGTAATAAATCTTCTGATCCATCTTCTTACCGGTTACTTTAATCTTCTCTGCATTAACAACGATTACATAGTCACCGCAATCTGCATGAGGGGTAAAGATTGCTTTGTTCTTTCCTCTCAAAACCTTAGCAACTTCAGAAGCTAAACGTCCTAAAGTCATATCTGTAGCATCTACCACATACCATTTTCTATCAATTGTAGCTGGATTTGGCATAAATGTTTTCATGTTGTTTCCTCCATCTTACTTTGTCTTTCGACTTTTTGTTCCTTCTTTACATAAGCTGCAGATGTCCGGCTACATCTTACGCACGTCCGAAACCACTACTATACTCTATCTCAAATGCTTCGTCGGGGCTTTGACTAGGCATTCTGAAACATCGTCACACATTTGTATATTATATTGTATCACTTAACGTATGTCAACAAAAATTTTTCGTTTTTTCCTTATTTTTCTAAGGTTCATCTCTTCCTCAGAAAAACTCATATTTTATCAACGTCAAACCATGAGCCGGTGCCGTAGGGCCTGCTGCTTCACGGTTCTTTGCTTCTATTATTTCAGCGATTTCCGCCGGCTTTCGCTTTCCCTGACCTACTTCTACCAGAGTTCCTGCCATAATACGTACCATATTATATAGAAATCCTCCGCCGGTTACACGAATCACCACATCCGCACCTTCTTCATACACACTCACATCATAAACGGTACGAACTGTGCTGTCCACTTGGGCATGCACCTGGCAAAAGCTTTTGAAATCATGCTCGCCCACAAAATATCCGGCTGCTTCCTGCATCTTCTCCACATCTAAAGAGTGATATGTAAACAGAGAATACAAGCGTTTCACCGGCATAGGGAATTCTCCCCGATAAATCCGGTATTCATAAGTCTTACGACTGTCACAGTGTCTGGGATGCCAATCCGGCGCCACTTCTTCTGACTTTTGTATCCGAATATCCTCCGGCAAACGCTGATTTAAAGCATAGGATATCTTTTCTGCCGGCATTCTTGCCACAGTATCAAATACCGCCACATTTCCCAGCGCATGTACTCCTGCATCCGTCCTGCTGGCACCGATGACTTCGATAGGCTCCTGCAGAAGCTCCGTCAGGCAACGATTCAATTCGCTTTCAATTGTAATACCATTCTTCTGAAACTGCCAACCATGATAGTTCGTACCATCATATGCCACAATCAGCCTGACCCGTTTCTTTTCCACCTTTTTCGTCCTTTCCACGCTTTTTACCAATCACATTAGTATCAATATCTAACGCCGGTTCCTTGGCAAAAAAACCAAGTCCGTTCCTCTCTCCTTAGTACAAAACCAACTCCGCAATAACAGTATCCTCATATTTACTTCCCGGATATACCGATTCTATTACGATACTGATACTTGTTGTCATTTTTGTGACAGAAAAAGTAATCTGTTGTTGTTCCTTTATGTCATTCAATACAAAAGTTTCCTCCGTTCCGTCAGAAAAAAGGACTCTGATTTGTTTCGGACGAGAATTTTTTTCATACAAAGAATCGGACTTATGATATCCCGCATGAATTAAAAATCCACTTACCGGACTTTCCTGATTTAATAAGATTGTAATATTCTCCTCAATTCCCTGACCGGCAGCGCCTTCTACCCAACCAGTTGTCAAATCATTATCAATCACATAAGCAGGGGTATGCGTCATATTATATTCACTTAAGGAAGATGAGGCACTGATTTCTGTTACTCTTGCCATTAACTCATCCGATGTCAATTCTTCCGGCTTCTTGGTTTCCGAATCAGTCTTCCCCTCTGCTTCAAATAAGTATTCCTTGCCTAAAGTCAATTGTCCATTATTTGTCTCATCAAACTTTACTACCACTCCGCCCCGGTCTTTATAAACAGTACCGGCATAATCATAAGTTTCATTGGCACCACTGAAATTTATCTTATTTCCGTTTAAATAGCCAATCATATTTGATGCACAGACTGTTCCTTCAACAAGAACATTAACCAAATATACATTCTCACCCAAATAATCTATTTGTAACCTCTGTCCTTGATTTTCCTGATAATAACAGTGATACTGCGGCTCTGATTCTATAGCATTATACTCTGTATCAAAAGAACCATCCTTCAAGGAATAACTCATAGTATATCCACCATACGGCGCTTCTCCGCCATTTTCCCAGAAGGGACGTTCCTCCCAACTCCAATAGTCATAGTGTTCATAAGTAATAAATACATGCTCCTGCGCATAATCTAACTTATATGGCCACAAGTACACTTCATCACTAAGTGCCGGAAACTTATCAACTGTCCTGCCATTCACGTCTACAATCATCAAATCAGGACCAAAATAACCTGCTATGTATAAATTGCCCTGTTCATCAAAATCATAGCAAACACCGGCACCATTAAAGCTCTCATTCTTCCAAACAATTTCACCGTTCTGCGGATTAAAGGCAATAATTGTACCCTTCTCACAGAAATAATACATACCATTGTATAAGCCGATTTCCTCTGTCTGATCTAATTGAGCAATCGGATATTCCCCTGTCTGATATTGCCAAATCACTTCTCCGTTCTCAGCAATACCTAAGATACTTCCGCATTCATAACCGCTTACATCATAGTTTCGCTCATATACAACGATAGTACTGTTTATGTTATTGTCCGCTGTCGGCTCATCTTCCTCTGTAGACTCTTCTTCGGCTGACGGCTCCTCTTCCACTGTTGGCATATCTTCCTTCTCCGGCTCCTGCCACAGCTGTTCTTCCTCAGACAAATCCTCACTATTAACGTTTTCTTCCGTTTCTTTATGTTTCTTTTTTCTTGTTTCAGATGAATCCTTTTCTTTTTCACCACATGCAGTAATCAAAAACAGTGCACACAGCAAAACGACTAATGTTCTCCACCTTCTCATTGTCTGTTTTCTCCTTCGACTATACCATTGTTACCAAAAAACACCTACCAATACTTTGGAAGCCAAATAAACCAATATCACTAAATACGCAATAAAATCTCTCTTCTTATAGATTAACGGTTTCATCTTGGTACGTCCGTCACCGCCGCGATAGCATCTTGCTTCCATAGCCATAGCCAAATCATTGGCGCGACGAAATGCAGAAATAAACAGTGGCACCAAAAGCGGCACCAGTGCTTTAGCACGTTTAAAAATATTACCCGATTCAAAATCTGCACCACGGGCAATCTGTGCCTTCATAATCTTATCTGTCTCTTCCACCAAAATAGGGATAAAACGTAACGCAATCGACATCATCATGGCAACTTCATGCACCGGCACCTTAATAATCCTCAAGGGACGAAGCATCTTTTCCATACCGTCTGTCAAATTATTAGGTGTAGTAGTCAATGTCATTACCGAAGAACCAATAATCAAAAAGCTTAACCGAAGTGCCATAAAAACAGCCGATTTGATTCCTTCTTTTGTAATGGTTAATTTCCATACACTAAATACGATTTCACCGGGCGTCAAAAACAAATTGAAAACCACTGTTATTAATAAAATGAACATTATGGCGCGCATGCCGCGAACCATAAATCGAAAAGGCACCTTGGACAATTTAATTGCCAGTCCTAAGAACACTGCCGCCAATGCATATCCCCACACATTCTGATATATGAATATGGAGATAATGTAAAGCAATGTGCCTCCTATTTTCACTCTGGGGTCCAGTCTGTGAATGACAGAGTCCGTCTGATAATACTGCCCCAACGTCATATCTCTTAACATACTATTTTCTATTCCTCACTTAATACACGCATTATCTCTTCCGTGGCTTCTTCTATGGATATTACATCAGAACTGACCGACAGCCCCCTCTGCTGTAATGCCTGCATAATATATTTTACCTGCGGTGCAGATAATCCAATCTCTTCCAACTCCGCATGATGTTTAAATACCTCTTTAGGAGTGTCATCATACATCACACGACCCTTATTCATAACAATAATGCGGTCTACATATTCCGCCACATCATCCATACTATGACTAACCAAGATAATCGTCATGCCGGTTTCTTCTTTAAGCTTTTTAACCTGATTTAATATTTCTTCCCGACCTTTCGGATCCAAACCCGCTGTCGGTTCATCCAAAATCAACACATCCGGTTTCATGGCAAGTACGCCTGCAATTGCCACACGACGTTTCTGTCCTCCTGATAAATCAAAGGGTGACTGATAAAACAACTCATCCGGCACACCTACTTTTTTTAATGCATCATAGGCCCGCAGTTCCACCTCTCGTTTATCCAGACCTAAGTTTTTGGGACCAAAGCAAACATCCGTGAATACGTCAACCTCAAATAACTGATGCTCCGGATACTGAAACACCAAGCCCACGCTACTGCGCAACTTCTTCATTTGGAAATCTTTATCATAAATATCTTCACCATTATAATAAATATGACCTTCCGTTGCTCTTACCAGTCCGTTCAAATGTTGCACCAGGGTTGATTTCCCCGATCCAGTATGCCCGATAATACCGATAAACTGCCCGTCCGGTATATTCAGGCACACATCTTCCAACGCTTTGTGCGCCATGGTTGTATCAGAATCATATATATAACTTACATGATCTATAATAATCGACATTTTTTCACTCCTTAAAGTCCAAGTGCTTCCACGAGTTCTTCCTTGGTTAATATACCGTCCGGAAGTTTTACACCGCGCTTTTTCAATTCATATGCCAACATTGTTACCTGCGGAACATCCAACCGAAGTTTTTTCAACTCTTCTACATGAGAAAAAATTTCCCTTGGCGTACCCTGCATCACAATCTTGCCTTCATCCATAACAAATACTTTGTTGGCATAAATAATCTCTTCCATATAATGAGTTATTAATATAATAGTTACTTTTTCCACATCATTTAATGCTCTTGCAGCACGTATTACTTCTCTTCGTCCGTTCGGATCCAGCATGGCAGTGGGTTCATCCAACACAATGCATTTAGGATGCATGGCCAATACGCCTGCAATGGATACTCTTTGTTTCTGTCCTCCGGATAATTTATTGGGAGAATGTTTGCGATATTCATACATTCCTACTGCCTTTAAACTCTCTTCCACACGTTCCCAAATCTCTTTGGTCGGTATCCCCATATTTTCCGGGCCAAATCCTACATCCTCTTCCACAACCTGTCCGATAATCTGATTGTCCGGATTTTGGAAAACCATACCGGCAGTTTGTCTCACATCCCAAACATGTTCCTCTTTTACGGTATCCATACCATCCACCCAAACAGTACCTTCAGTAGGGTAAAGAATTGCATTAAAATGCTTAGCCAAGGTCGACTTTCCGGAACCGTTATGGCCGAGAATCGCAATAAAATCTCCCTGCTCAATGTCAAGGCTTACCTTGTCCACTGCCGTAGTGATTCCTTCCACATTGCCTTCTTCGTCTCGCCTTATATATTCAAATGTAACATCCTTTGTTCTAATAATGCTCATGTTACCTCCTACGCCATACCGGTATTGCACTACCGCTCTGGTCGTCACTTGCGACGCCATACGCCATATCTCTCCGTCATGCGCCATGCCAGCTCGCCTTCGGCTCTGCATGGCCGCTTCTGCGTTTCTCTCCGTCATGCGCCATGCCAGCTCGCCTTCGGCTCGCTGCGGCTGAACGCCGTATACACCCATAAGCATATAAGCTCCCGCAAGCAAGCTTGCTTCGCTTCCATACTTATGGGTGTGCATGGCTACTCAGGTTACATTGTACTAAAACATGCGGATAATTACAACTCCTCATTGGCAGTTTATTTACAAAAAGTTTGGTACATGCTATTATTTAATTATTATGATTTAAAGGATGTAATAGCATGAATGATATGAAAAAAACTTTACTGAAGGGTTTGGTGGCATTGGCAGCCATCATTGTTATCTTTGTAAGCCTTAGTAAACTGATTTGGGGGAATTCAGAAACATTATCAGAATTTGCCGACCGCAATAACTTGTCACAGGACACGCCTGTTCCGGCTAATACTCCGGTACCGACTCCTGCAGAAACCGAATCGCCCGTAGCCACCCCTGTACCGACGCCGACTGCGACCTCCGAACCTACTCCAACTCCGACTCCTGTGCTGTTAGAAGAGGAACATTTCTATTATGCCCCTCTTACTGAAGCCCAAAAGGAGTACATTACCGGTTGCTCTTACCCGGATACGACCGAAAAACTTGCAATTTCTTATGATGATTTGGTGTATTTGAACATCATTCACTATGATTTTGAAGGAAATCTTGCAGAAGGAGAGCTGATTTGCAATATTTACATTGCTGAAGACCTAAAAGAAATCTTTTATGAACTGTATTTAAATAAATATCCTATTGAACGAATGAAATTGATTGAAGAATACGGTGGTGATGATACCAAATCTATGGAAGATAACAACACTTCCTGCTTCAATTACCGGGTTGTAGACGGCAGTACCAATCTATCCAAACATGCTTACGGCGTGGCAATCGACATTAATCCCTTTTACAATCCCTACGTGGTATTTCAATCAGATGGTTCCGTATATATCTCTCCTAAAGGAAGTGAAATATACACAGACAGAAGTGAAGAGTTCCCCCATAAAATCGACGAAGATGACTTGTGTTATAAACTCTTCAAAGAACACGGATTTACTTGGGGCGGAAATTGGAAATCCAGCAAAGACTATCAACATTTCCAGAAACCATTACCATAAACAAAACCTCCCTTATACAAGGGAGGTTTATTCTTTCTCTTATGGTACATTATTGACTTTCTTCCGCAAGTTGTATCAATTCTTCTGTTGTATAAACTGATGTCACATAATTATGTGCACCATATTTCAGATATATTTTCTGCTCTTCTATATCCACATTCATAGCATTTGCCACCCATGCAATAGGACTCATATCCCGATTTAAGATATAGCAGCCATGTGTTCCTATCAGATACCTTCGTCCGGCTGCATCAGGACCCAAAAGTGCGTGTACCGGACGTTCTGTTTCAATGGTTGATACAATTCCTGTTTCCATCTCATAAAACACAATGCGATCATCCCAATATTCCACGATACAATACTTCTCATCCTCACTATAGAAAACAGTATCTACAAATTCCGGTTTTTCCAGTCCCAAATCACGGGCGATTTCAAATGCAGCTTCACCCAAATATGCCTTAGCTATGTCGCATGACTGTATATCGTAATCCAATATCTCCGTTTTCGGTCCGGCCTCAACTGTATAAAAAGTAATAATATTATCATTATTTGCATTCACAGCTATACCATATTTAGAATAGAAAATATATGTATTCTCTTTTGTTCTGCATTCAAAACGGTCACTAAGCGTTGCCTTTAACTTAGCGTCTTTATTAAGACCATACAGTTCTCCGTCTTCACAGAATAACAGAAAATTATTGCTATTTATAAATTTATATGCTGATACAGGAGATGCATTTATATCTTCTACAAAACTCACCTCTCCGGTTTGCATATTTATCAGTTGGAAGGACTCTTTTGTGGCTGCCAATAAATCTGTAGCCTCTTCTCCATGAGGGAAAAGCAGCAAGGAAGCAAATTGCTGACTTCTGATATTCTCCCATAAAAGACTGCCGTCTGCGACAGAAATTGCAGTCGTATAACTATCTGCATCCGTCATATGATTCACAAGAACATTTGACATCACATAAGCAACACCGCTCTGTACCTTAATATCAACCGGTATCTTGTCACCCAAAGGATATTCAGACAACAATTCCATAGTATTTAAATCTACGAAAACCAATTTATAACTTGTATTGCCCTCTTCCTCTACTACTGCAACATCTACTAAGATACCCTCCTCACATATGTATTGATAATTTCCGCTACGTGAAGTATAAACACTTGGTGTTTCACCTAAAAACTCAAATGTTTCTCCATCATATACTTGGAAATTACCGGTCAATTTCTCGATTAAGAGATATTTTCCCTCCATATCCGCATCCACACAAGTAGTTGCATCTGTCTGAATTTCCGCCACAACATCTCTACTTACCAAATCATAAATATAAACTGTTGATTCAGCACCAATATATGCAAACTGGTTTTCTCCAAGAAATGTAAATCCGTAAGCAGCTTGTATAGTATATTCATGTGATTCGAATATCTTGATGACATCCTTATTTTCTACATTATAAAGAGTTAAAAAACCGGCATCATCAAGTATTGCCAGCGTATCACTGTCTACAGACTCTTCTATAACCTCTATTTTGCCTAACGTTTCATATTGATACTGTGCTTTATATATTTCTCCAATATCATAGGCTCTGATACTTTCCGCCAAGATCATTTCTGCCTGAGTGGTATAAGGCATTACAATGCCGTCATTTTCCGTAATTGCTTCCAATGCGGTCTGAATTGCTGCGCTTCTGTTTCCGTCATTTAAATAATCTTCCGCATTTTCAGCCAAACTCTTTGCTTGTCGAAGTGCCAGCTCTTCATTCTGCTTCTGAATGGCTTCGCTTTGTTTCTGTATTTCATCAGATTTAAGCCTGATTTCCTCATTCTGCTTCAGTATTTCATCAGCCTGTGTCAGAATCTGCTCAGACTGGGTTTCAATCTGTTCCTTCTGTTTTTGTATACGCATGGCAGTAATCGTGCTATATACGCCAAATGCGAGACATGCAGCACCTACCACCAAAGATATTCCTGCAATCCTGCGCATTCTGCGTTCCCTATGTCTTTGACGTAAATCATCAAAATCAACACCAAACATAGCCGCTAAAAGACGCAATTTTTCCGTCTTCATAGCTTTTAGTACACCCTTCTTATTTTTGCCTCTAAAATCGGCCGCCAAGGGCTCTACAGGTACTCTTACCTGCTGGATTGTACCATCAGCAAGCTTTACTTCTTCAAATTTATACAGAAGTTCCTCCGGGAAAGACTCCGAAGGTTCTCCTTCTATCAACACTGCCAGTACATTTTCTCTTCCTCTAAGGGAAATAAATGTTTCTATTTCCTTTTTGCACCAAACTGATTCCGGCAATCTGGGAGAACAAATTACAATCAACCACTCACTGTTTCGTAATGCCTCTACAATAGGTTCCTCCAAATTATTGGTTAAAGGCAATTCCTCCCTATCACGAAATACTCTTTCAATCTTCGTTTTTTTACCCTTTAATTTCTTGGCAATATTTTTAGGTAATTTGAAAGATTCTAATTCCTTTATTAGATTCTCTGCAACGAACTTATCCAATTCAGTGTGACGATAACTGATAAATGCATCATATTTAAATTTTCTTTCTTCCATATTTCAACCTCAATTTCATGTGTATCATATTAATAGTACCATGTACATAATAATTGAATTTTAAATAAATTACAAGTGCTGAATTAACCACGATATATTAACGAAACGTGCCGGAATTAAAAGTCCTTCAAGCCAACTCGTAAAAGCTATGCTTTTCCTCGTGGGCAATCCTATAGGTCATAGCTTCAAGCCAACTCGTAAAAGCTATGCTTTTCCTCGTGGTTTGGCTAGCGCCAAATAGACAAATAAAAAAGAACAGAATTATGAATGTAAACACTCATAATGTCTGTTCTTTCCATTTGTCTGCTTGGCTTGAAGCTATGACCTATACTAACTCGAGTACAACTTCCATAGCTGCATCACCCTTACGTAAACCGATCTTGATGATTCTGGTGTAACCACCCTTACGGGTAACGTACTTAGGTGCGATTTCGTCAAACAACTTAGCTACTAAGTCAACTTCCTTGGTATTTCTCTTCTTGCCTGCTGCTTCAGCGGGAACTTCCACTACAGGATATAATACCTTTAACATCTGACGACGAGCATGTAATCTGGAAGGAAAATCCTTCTTGATTTCCTTTTCGATGGTCTCGAACTTAGTTACCTTCTTACCATCAACAACTTCCTTTACTCTCTTTCCGTCTTTGTCCTTTACAGGAACCTTAGCCTGGACCTTAGCCATTTCGAAGTTGTCTTTTTCCTTAACTGCCAATGCGATTAAACCTTCCGCAATCTTAGCTACTTCCTTAGCCTTAGCTTCGGTGGTAACGATCTTACCGTTGTTTAATAATGCAGTTACCTGGTTTCTTAATAATGCTTTTCTCTGTGCAGATGTTCTGCCAAGCTTTCTATACTTTGCCATGATTTATTCCTTTCTCCGTTCATGGTACATCCGGCCATGCTC
>JAZNQI010000129.1:0-20344 GCA_045590095.1 Acetatifactor sp.
ATTAATTCTATTGTAGGTAGTATGAATGAAGATATTGATATTGATAAACAGGGTAAGGATATCATGATTGGTTTCAACCCTAAGTTCTTAATTGATGCTTTGAGAGTAATAGATGATGAAAATGTAACTCTTTATATGATGAATCCTAAAGCTCCCTGTTTTATCAGAAATGATGAACAGAGTTATATTTATTTGATTCTTCCTGTTAACTTTACAACTGTTAACTAAATTAAATCTTTGATTTTTCACTTTCTGTTAGAGCAATAACGTAGGAAATTATTACGTTATTCGGAGGTATATTATGTACAACATTAAATTGAGAGAAGATCATATTAAACTTGGCCAGGCATTAAAAGCCGTGGGTTTGGTGGAATCAGGTGTTGATGCTAAATTTGTGATTCAAGACGGTTTGGTAAAAGTAAACGGTTCTATTGAGACTCAAAGAGGAAAAAAATTAGTAGCCGGCGATAAAGTGGAATTTGATGGGGAAGAAATCTTAATTGAAGCTTAAAGAAAGCGAAGAAGAGGGAAAGTATGATTATTAAGTCACTTGAACTTCAGGATTATCGCAATTATAATTCACTGAATATTACATTTGATAAAGGCACAAATATTCTTTACGGGGATAATGCTCAGGGAAAAACCAATATTTTGGAAGCAATTTACCTGACCTCAACCACGAAATCACATAAAGGAAGCAAAGATAAAGATATTGTAAATTTTGAAAAAGAAGAGGCACATATCAGAACTTACATAGAAAAAGAAGGTATCGAAACCAGAGTCGATATTCACCTTCGCAAAAATAAATCAAAGGGAATAGCTATTGACGGGCAAAGAATAAAAAAAGCCGCAGATTTACTTGGTTTATGCAATGTAGTTTTATTTTCGCCGGAGGATTTAAGCATTATCAAAGAAGGACCTTCGGAGAGAAGAAATTTTGTAGATATGGAATTGTGCCAGTTGGACAATTTTTATCTTTATAACTTGAATAATTACAATAAAATTGTAAATCAAAGAAACAGTCTTTTAAAAGATTTATATTTTCAACCTGAATTAAAAGAAACATTAAATATTTGGGATTCTCAGCTGGTATCCTACGGAAGTAAAATCATTGAAAGAAGAAAACTTTTCGTAGAACAATTAAATGAAATTATATTTGATATACATAAAAAATTATCCGGCGGAAGAGAAGAAATAAAAATTGTTTATGAACCAAATGTAGATTTAAATGAGTTTGAAAGCAAATTAAGATACAGCCAGGATAAGGATATAAAAGCAAAAATGACTACAGTGGGTCCTCACAGAGATGATTTTTGTTTTTATGTAGGTGGTATAGATATTCGCAAATTTGGTTCTCAGGGACAGCAAAGAACAGCTGCGTTATCTTTGAAATTATCAGAGATAGAGCTGGTAAAAAGAATTACGAAGGATACTCCTATTTTACTTTTGGATGATGTATTGTCAGAACTTGATAATAACAGGCAAAATTATCTGTTGAATAGTATAGGAGATATTCAAACTATTATTACTTGTACAGGTTTAGAAGAATTTGTAAATAATCGTTTTGAAATAAACAAGGTTTATAAAGTAACGGATGGTGTTGTAACCATACCGGAAGGTTCCATTGAAAGAGAAGAAGTAGACCTTTTAAAGTGGAGCATGGAGGAATAGTATGAGTGAACAGGCAATGAGTAATACTGCAGTAGAAAATGAATACGGTGCCGACCAAATACAAATTTTGGAAGGTTTAGAAGCAGTGCGTAAAAGACCGGGTATGTATATAGGTACTACTTCCAGCAGAGGTCTGCATCATTTGGTTTATGAAATAGTAGACAATGCAGTAGACGAAGCATTGGCAGGATATTGTGATACTATTGAAGTAATTATCAACGAAGATAATTCTATCACAGTAATAGATAATGGTCGTGGTATTCCTACCGGTATTAATCAAAAGGCAGGTATTCCTGCTGTTGAAGTTGTATTTACCATTTTGCATGCAGGTGGTAAATTCGGCGGTGGAGGATACAAAGTATCAGGTGGATTACATGGTGTAGGTGCGTCTGTTGTAAATGCTCTTTCCTGTTGGCTGGAAGTAGTTATTTGCCAGGAAGGTAAAGTATTTAAGCAGCGTTATGAAAGAGGTAAAGTATGTTACTCTTTGAAGGAAATAGGTACTTGTCCTTTGGAAAAAACAGGTACAACGGTTACTTTCCTTCCGGATCCGGAAATTTTCACAGAAACAACAGAATACGATTTTGATGTTTTGAAGCGTCGTTTGAGAGAAATGGCTTTCCTTACAAAAGGTCTTCGTATTATATTAAAGGATTCCAGAGTGGATGAATCTGTGGATACTTCTAATGAGAACTCACAAATCAGTGAATTATTAAAACGTGCAGATGAAGATGCTAAATTAGAAAGGCAGGAGAAGGAAGCAGGTAATATTTCTTCAGATGAAGATTCTTCAGACGAAGAAGGTGAAAAAGCAGAAAATTCTGTAAATGATTCAGCAGAAGAAAATAAGCCTGTAGAAGAAACTAAGTCTTCCAAAATAGGAAAAATCCGCTATATTACTTTAGAAAACGGTAAGAAGCAAAAGATTGTTGAATTCCACTATGAAGGCGGTATTAAGGAATTCGTTCAGTATTTGAATAAGAGTAAAACTCCTTTATATGATAACATTTTGTATTTTGAAGGAGAAAAGAATCATGTGTATGTGGAAGTATCTTTCCAGCATAATGACTCTTTCAACGAAAGCGTTTTCAGTTTTGTAAATAATATTAATACACCGGAGGGTGGTACACACCTGATGGGCTTTAGAAATGCTATGACCAAAACCTTTAATGATTATGCAAGAAGTGCAAAATTGTTAAAAGATAATGATCCTAATTTAACCGGTGAGGATATTCGTGAAGGATTGACTGCAATTATCAGTGTAAAGATTGAAGATCCGCAGTTTGAAGGTCAGACTAAGCAGAAATTAGGTAATTCCGAAGCAAGAGGTGCTGTGGATGGTATTGTTTCAGAGCAGTTAACTTATTTCTTAGAGCAAAATCCTACTGTAGCAAAAATGATTTGTGAAAAATCTATTTTGGCACAACGTGCAAGAGAAGCTGCCCGTAAAGCAAGAGATTTGACACGTAGAAAAACTGCTTTGGAAGGTATGAGTTTGCCCGGTAAATTGGCAGATTGTTCTGACAAAGATCCTAAAAATTGTGAAATTTATATTGTAGAGGGAGATTCCGCAGGCGGTAGTGCAAAAACGGCACGTAACCGTGCAACCCAGGCTATTTTACCTCTTCGCGGTAAGATTTTGAATGTTGAAAAAGCCAGACTTGATAAGATTTATGCCAACGCAGAAATAAAGGCTATGATTACTGCTTTTGGTACAGGTATTCACGAGGATTTCGATATCAGTAAATTGCGTTATCACAAGATAATTCTCATGACTGATGCGGATGTGGATGGAGCTCATATCAGTACTTTGCTTTTGACCTTCCTGTATCGTTTCATGCCGGAACTTATTAAGCAGGGTTATGTATATTTGGCAAAACCGCCTCTTTATAAACTGGAGAAAAATAATAAGGTTTGGTATGCTTACAGTGACGAAGAATTAGATAGTATTTTGGCAGAGGTAGGGCGTGACCAGAATAATAAAATCCAGCGTTATAAAGGTCTTGGAGAAATGGATGCGGACCAACTTTGGGAAACTACCATGGATCCGGAACGCAGAATTTTAATGAGAGTAAATTATGATGAAGAAATTGCATCAGAAATTGATGTGACCTTCACTACTCTGATGGGTGATAAGGTAGAACCCAGACGTGAATTTATTGAAGAAAATGCTAAGTTTGTAAAGAATCTGGACATCTAATGAGTCAAGTAGGCATATGAAATGTTTACATTTCAATATGCATATTTGACGAATAGAAACCATGAGCGAAGAGCGAAGCCTGTAGCGAATGGTGTTTTGCGAAGCAAAAAGATGTCCGGAACATAAATATGAAAGAGGCAATATATGAACGACAATATTTTTGATAAAGATTTGGAGTTTGATAAGATTCAAGAAGTCGATTTAAAGGAAAGAATGGAAACCTTTTATATCGATTATGCCATGAGCGTTATTGCAGCCCGTGCTCTTCCTGATGTAAGAGACGGTTTAAAGCCGGTTCAGAGAAGAATCCTTTACTCTATGATAGAATTGAACAACGGTCCCGACAAGCCACATCGTAAGAGTGCGCGTATTGTCGGTGATACCATGGGTAAATATCATCCTCACGGTGATAGTTCTATTTATGGTGCATTGGTAAATATGGCACAGGATTGGTCCACTCGTTATCCTTTGGTAGACGGTCATGGTAACTTCGGTTCCATGGACGGTGACGGCGCTGCGGCAATGCGTTATACAGAAGCAAGACTTTCCAAAATTTCTATGGAACTACTTGCCGATATTAACAAAGATACCGTAGATTTTGTACCTAACTTTGATGATACGGAAAAAGAGCCTGTTGTTTTGCCCAGCAGATACCCTAACTTACTGGTAAACGGTACTACCGGTATTGCAGTAGGTATGGCTACCAATATTCCGCCTCACAATTTACGTGAAGTAATCGGTGCAGTAGTTAAAATCATTGACAACAAGGTAGAGGAAGACAGAGAAACCAACATTGAAGAAATTTTAGATATTGTAAAAGCTCCTGATTTCCCTACAGGTGGTTTAATTTTAGGTACCACAGGCTGTGAAGAAGCGTACAGAACAGGTCGTGGTAAAGTACGTGTGCGTGCAGTGACCAATATTGAAACTCTTCCTAACGGAAAGAGTCAGATTATTGTGACAGAAATACCTTATTTGGTAAATAAGGCAAATTTAATTATTAAGATTGCTGAGCTTGTGAAATTAAAGAAGGTTGACGGTATTACCGATATCCGCGATGAGTCCAACCGTGAAGGTGTACGTGTGGTTATCGAGCTTCGTAAGGATGCCAATGCAAATCTTATTTTGAACCAGCTTTATAAGCATACTCAGTTACAGGATACCTTTGGTGTCATTATGTTGGCATTGGTTAACAATGAACCCAAGGTTCTCAATCTTTTAGATATGCTTAAGTACTATTTGCTCCATCAGGAGGATGTAGTTACCAGACGTACCAAATATGATTTGAATAAGGCAGAAGAAAGAGATCATATTTTACAGGGTCTTTTGAAAGCGTTGGATTTCATTGATGAAGTAATATCAATTATCCGTGGCAGCCAAAATACCCAGGAAGCAAAGGAAAAGTTAATTGCCCGTTTCGAACTGACAGAAGTGCAGGCACAGGCTATCGTAGATATGCGTCTGCGTGCTCTCACCGGTTTGGAAAGAGAAAAGCTGGAAAACGAGCATCTGGAATTATTAGAAAAGATTGCCGGTTTAAAAGCTATTTTGGCAGATGAAAAGGTGCTTCTCGGCGTTATCAAGGAAGAAATCGTTGCAATTGCAGCAAAATTCGGTGATGACAGAAGAAGTAAGATTGGAATAGATGAAACAGAGATTACCAATGAGGATTTGATTCCTCGCGGAAATACTGTAATTGCTATGACCAGATTAGGTTATATTAAGCGTATGACCGTGGACAACTTCAAGGCGCAGAATCGTGGCGGCAGAGGTATCAAGGGTATGCAGACCATCGAAGATGATTATATTGAAGATTTGCTTATGATGAGTACCCACGATTATATTAATTTCTTTACCAATTACGGTCGTGTATATCGTCTGAAGGCATATGAAATTCCGGAAGCAGGCAGAACTGCCCGCGGAACTGCGATTATTAACTTATTGCAGTTATCTCCCGGAGAGAAGATTTCCGCATTGATTCCTATTAAGGATTACAATGATGATAAGAATCTTTTCATGGTAACCAAGTCCGGTACCGTAAAGAAGACGCCTCTTTCCGAATTTATGCATATTCGTAAGAATGGTCTGACTGCTATTAACTTACGTGATGATGATGAATTAATAGAAGTTAAGAGTACGGACAAGGATAATGATATCTTCCTTGTAACCAAGCAGGGTATGTGTATCCGCTTCAAGGAAACTGATGTCAGAGCAACCGGACGTACTTCCATGGGTGTTATCGGTATGAGTTTGTCACCTTCTGATGAAATTATCGGTATGCAGATTGATACTCAGGGTGAGAAATTATTATTCGTATCTGAGCGCGGTATGGGTAAGAGAACCGATTTGGATGAGTTCCATGTACAGTATCGTGGCGGTAAAGGTGTGAAGTGTTATAAGATTAATGACAAGACCGGCGATCTGGTAGGCGTTAAGGCTGTGAACGAAGATCATGAAATCATGATGATTACCACAGAGGGTATTATTATTCAGATTCGTATGCAGGATGTTTCTGATTTAGGAAGAATTACTTCCGGAGTGAAGTTAATGAATCTGGATGAGAATGTAACCATAGCACAAATTGCCAAGGTTCGTGAGAAGCTTTCCGACGGAAATGAAGAAATCGATAATTTGGATGATATCATGGATGAAGGAGAATCAGTAGAAGCAGTTTCTGCAGAGGAAGCTCCTCAAGAAAATGAATAAAGAATCAGACAAGAAATAAGTAAAAATGTCCATTCCAAATGAAGGAGTGGACATTTTTTTATTCAAATTGATAAATCTAAAAATTTTATAAACAAACGCCTTGACTTCTTTGAAAAATGGTACTACATTAGGAATTGTGCGATTATGAATTGAGTATGTAACAGACATACATGAGGAGAAAAGTTATGGAATATACATTTTTGAAGGACTTAGCGATTATCATTATCTTTGCAAAATGCTGTGGTATTATTGCACGAAAATTAAAAGCACCTTCCGTAGTAGGTGAAATTTTAGCAGGATTGATAATCGGTCCCAGTATTTTAGGATTGGTAGATCAGTCTGAGTTTTTGGTAATGATGGCAGAAATCGGTGTCATACTTATGATGTTCTCTGCCGGTTTGGAAACGAATCTGAAGGAACTTATCAAAACAGGGCCTATTGCATTGGCCATTGCATGTTGTGGTGTATTCATTCCTTTGGCAGGTGGTACGTTGCTTTACTGGGGATTTTACGGAATGTCTCCTGTAGGAAGTCATGAATTTTACAAGGCAATTTTTATCGGTGTAATTATGACAGCGACTTCCGTAAGTATTACGGTGCAGTCCCTCAAGGAAATGGGCAAGTTAAAGGGTAAGGTAGGAACCACCATTTTAAGTGCAGCCATTATCGATGATGTTATCGGTATTATAGTGCTGACATTTGTTATTGGTTTTGAAAATCCGGATTCAAATCCCGGTCAGGTAGTATGGAATACCATTCTGTTCTTTGTGCTGGCAGTTGTTGTGGGATTTATCCTTTATTGGATTTTCAATAAATTGGATAAACGCTATCCTCATACCAGACGTATTCCTATTTTGAGTGTGGGTCTCTGCTTTGCTTTGGCTTATGTTGCTGAAGAATTTTTCGGTATTGCAGATATTACCGGTGCTTATGTAGCAGGTATTATTCTTTGTTCTGTAAAAGACCATGATTATATTGAAGAAAAAGCGGACATCGCTTCTTATATGATTTTCGGACCTATCTTCTTTACAGGTATTGGTTTGAAAACAGACTTCAGTACTTTGGATTTAAGTATCATGCTCTTCTCCATCGGTTTTGTAGGAGTTGCACTCATTACCAAAATCGTTGGTTGTGGTTTGATGGCGAAGATTTGTAAATTCAGTGCGCATGACTCGTTGAAAATCGGAATTGGTATGATGACCCGAGGCGAGGTGGCATTGATTGTTTCCCAGAAGGGACTTTCTGTAGGACTTTTGGATCCTATTTATTTCACTGCGGTGATTTTGCTGATTATTGTTTCCAGCATTTCCACACCGATTATGTTAAAGATTTTGTATGGTAAAGATAAGGTGCCGGAAGAGGCGTAAGTTTAAGGAGTAAATCGAAAGGTTTACTCCTTAATTTTTTTGTGTTACCTTTTTTATATGTTAGGTACTAATAGATGAAGGCGAAAGAGAAAGGAGGTGCAGCATGAGTGAATTTGAAGAATTGTACAATTCATATTACAAAGACGTTTATTACTTTGTATTGAAACTGGCAGACTATCAGGATTTTATTGCCGAGGAAGTGACTCAGGAAAGCTTTTATCAGGCGTTTATATCCATTTCGCGCTTTCGCGGAGAGTGTTCTATCAAATCGTGGCTATGCCAGATTGCAAAGAACACCTATTATAAATATCTCAAAACTCATGCAAAGGAAACCTATTTGGAAGAGGAACTTCATCAGGAACAGGAAGAGGAAGCGGTCAGTAGCGTTGTGGAAAAGAAACAAGTAACCTTACATATCAGAAAAGTGATAGCAGATTTGGATGAACGCAGTCGAAACATTGTGGAATATCGCTTGTTTGATGAAAAGTCCTATAAAGAAATAGGAGAATTGGTAGGCATAAGGGAGGCAACAGCAAAAGTGTTGTTTTCAAGGGCAAAGGTAAAGATTAGGGAGCGTCTAAAGGAGGAATATGGTTATGAAATATAGATGTGACATGGTAAAGGATTTGATGCCTCTTTGTCTGGATCATGAGGCATCCGAATCCAGTGAGCAGACAGTAATAGAGCATTTGGCAGAATGTAAGGAATGTACAAAATATTATGAGGCAATTGGGAAAGAGATGGAGGCAATAGAGGAAAATGATGAAAAAGAAAGCAAATATGTGACTTTGGCACAAAAATTGCGGAAGAGAAAAAGAATAACAGGTGTGCTGCTTGGCTTTTTTGTCGGCATGTTTTGCTTTATTTGTTTAACTTATGCCAGCGGTTATCGATTAAATTCCAAAGATGCAGCGGACTTAAGCGGTAGGTTATACGGAGCATCACAACTAATCGCAAGCTTTGAGTGGAAGGATGATTATCATTTTTATATTTATGATACCTATAATTGCTATAATGTAGTTCCCGTAGAGAGAACAATATTAGGCTGGAAGCAACATGATTTGTTTCTGAATTGGCCTAAATGGAGTGTCTATGATAAAAATATAGGAATTGAAACAGCAGGTGCGTTGTGTAGTTTTCGGTATGATGAAGGTGTGCAGTTATTCCCTGTCAGAGTATACGATGAAAATGTGAAAAGTATAGAAGTAACTTGTTATGGACAAACATTACAAAAGGAAGTAGAACTCGGAAAGGTGGTTTTATTTACATTTGATGCAATAGGAGATTCGAATGAAATAGAGGCAACCGCCTATGATGAAAAGGGGAAAGTTGTATATCGTTTAGGCGAAGAGCATATTTGGGAGTTGGTTGAATAGATATGAAGGGAGGGACAGCTAGTGGCTGTCCCTGTTTTATATATTACTATTTTTTTTGTTTTAGTATTGTTAATTTATTTATAGTATGTTAAAATCTTTACAAAGCAAATTTTCTTTACTTCTAAGAATTCTAATTTCTAACATTCAGAAAATTCTTGCTTTTCCATTTAATCAATAGAATAGCAGGAGGACTTTTGGATGTGTTCCTGCTTCAAAAGGAGGAACAGAATATGGATTTAAAAGAAGAAACAACCCCTGTTTACAGTAATTACAAGGACAGGGTATTTCGCAGACTTCTTCAGGACAAGAAGCGTCTGCTGGAAGTGTATAATGCACTGAATGATACAAATTACGAGGACGAGGAACAATTACAGGTTACGACTCTTGATAATGCCATATACATTAAGATGAAAAACGATGTGTCCTTTATTATTGACAGTAATATGTGTCTTTTTGAACACCAGTCATCCTACTGTCCTAACATGCCTTTAAGAGGTTTTCTCTATTTTGCAGATTTGTATAAGAAGCATATTCGGGATGTGGAGCTGAGTGTAAGAAAGCTGATTAAAATACCTACTCCGCATTATATTGTATTTTATAATGGAACCGAAAGAGAAGAAGAGGAGTTTCAACAGCTTTTATCAGAGGCATTTGAAGATAATAGTGAAGGTTGTATTGAGTTAAAGGTGCGAATCATAAATATTAACTATGGAAGAAACAAAGAATTAATGGAGAGGAGTAAAACTCTTTCAGATTATGCTTATTTCGTGTCATGTATCCGAAAGTATATGGAAACAATGCCACTGGAAACTGCTGTGAATACTGCGGTAGAGGAGTGTATAGAAAAGGGTATATTGCAAGAGTTTCTGTGTGAACAGAAAGCGGAGGTGATAGCTATGTCTATATATGAATACAATGAAGAATATGCTCGGAAGACTTTTTTTGAAGAAGGCCAGGAAGAAGGATATGGTAAGGGAGTAACTGATGGAAAAAGGGAAGGAAGAGAAGAAGGAAGAGCAGAGACATTAGTTAACAGTATTCATAGGATTATGGAATCATTGGATTTGGAATTAGAAAAAGCATGTAAAATATTAGGAATAACCGTTCAGGAATATGAACAGATAAACAATCCCAAAAACAATTCTAATCAAAAATAAGATTGCTGAATAATCGGAAGAATGTTAATATAAGGACAAAAGGAAAATAGAAAGGTTCAAAGAGTGTTTTTTGAAGAATAAGAAGACCAATGCGCAATAGCAGTGGCTATTGCAAATAAAAAAGTAAAGATGCGATAGCCATTGCATCCTAAGTGGTTTTTAGGAGGACGCATATGAGCTATATAAACGCAGAGGAAGTTTTGCCAAAGAATCTTATTGAAGAAATTCAAAAGTATATCGATGGGCAATTGATGTACATTCCCAGAAAAAACGAAAATGCCTTATCCTGGGGAGAAAAAAGCGGAACAAAGGTAAAATTGGCAGAACGGAATCATATGATAGTGAACCGCTTTTATTCAGGAGAAACGATTACTGAATTGAGTCAGGCCTATTATCTCTCTGAAAAAAGAATTCAGGGAATTATACATGAGTATGAATCCTCTAAGAAAGAAAAAGACGGAGGATTCACAAGTGAATAGAGAAAATAAACGCAAACAGTATGAAAAAGGATATTATAAAAAGCACCCATGCAATGAAACATTTGTGTGCAAGAATTGTGGAAGACCGGTAGTACCGGAAGGCGCAGGCAGTGATCATCGAAATCATTGTCCAAATTGTCTTTACAGCTTGCATGTTGATATTGAACCGGGAGACCGGGAGTCGGATTGCGGCGGTCATATGGAATCTGTAGCAGTATGGGTCAGAAAGAATGGTGAATGGGCGATTATTCACAGATGCAAGAGATGCGGGGCATTTAGTTCCAATCGAATTGCAGCCGATGATAATCCTATGAAACTCATGTCCATTGCTATGAAACCAATCAGTCAGCCTCCTTTTCCAATCGAGAGAATTGAAGAAATGACTCGAATGATGGGGGGAGACGGTAGTTTAAGCTGAGATTAGGGGGAGTCTGGAACTCCCCCTTAATTGTTTCTTTAAATTTCTTTTTCCAATTTGCATCGTTGATAGATTCCATAAAAAATAATAATCAGATATGAAAAAACCAGTAAAAGTATTACTTGCATTTCAACATTCATTAAGGCAAAGGCTACCATTAGTGCACCAAATACAAAAATCATCATGTCATAAGCACGAGCTTTAGAACGATTGGCAATAGTGAGATTTCGTTCATCTTTTGCTTCAATTTCTTTTTGTTTTTGTAATTCAGGATGCTTTTTTAAAGAAAGATTTCCCAACAAACTGCCCATACCACCACCAAACAAACCGCATCCCCAGCCAATACACAGATAAGGGAGTGCTAAAAAGATTCCCTGTGGATCCGTATTCGTTTTCAGTAATACAAGGCCTCCGACCAATAATATCAATCCAATTAGTATTAATATATAATTCAAACCAGTTTTCTTCATTCTGATTCCTCCTCGTATATAAAAATGTCTTCAATACTCATTCCAAAATATCGGGCTATTTTAAAAGCCAAAGTGATGGAAGGATTGTATCTGCCGTTTTCTAAAGAACCAATCGTTTGTCTGGATACTTCTAAAATACTTGCCAGTTCTTCTTGGCGTATTCCTTTGCTTTTTCGAATTTCTTCTAGTCGATTTTTCAAAAATGTACCTCCTTTTCAAAAATGTAAAGTTAACTTTCCATTTACACAATATCATGAGAATTCTTAAATGTCAAGCACACTTTCCATTTTTGTTTGTACATCCGTTGACATTCGTATTTTCAAGTGCTATACTGAGAAAAATATAACAGTTCAGCAAATGATTACGATGGAACTGTTATATAATATTACGAAACAGGAGGACAATTTTATCAGAGCATCAGAGAATGTGTAAACAAAAGGACAAAATGTAACTATTCAGAATAGTTACTATAATTTGGCAGGCGATAGCCGGCCTTATTAAAGTATGCCTTAATGATGCTTGATAATATGTTCTAACAAAGATTTCGTAAGGGGATTTTTGTATATTTTGGTATGATCAAGGCATGACGGTAGTCATGCTCTTTTTTTTCACTATTCAGAGCCCATGCAAATTTTGCGAACGCTGGATCTGAATAGTTAGGTATTCACTAAGGCATCCATGTAACAAGCAGTAAAATGGAAGAAGTATTGCAAGCAAAGCTTGTGATATGCAGGAGGAAAAAAAGTGAATTTAGACAAAGTATTGGAATTTGATAAGGTAAAGTTGCGATGGAAGGAGCTGGCAGTTACAGAGCATGCACAGGAAGAGATTGATAGTGCGAATTATATACTGTCGGAATCAGAGCTTCGGAAAGTTTTGAAGGATACCACGGATGCCCGTGAACTCATAGAAAAACTGGGGACACCGCCCCTTCAAAATGTAACAGAGATTAAGGAAGTTATGGAGGCTGCGGGAAAGGATGAGTGCCTGACTCCCTATCAGCTGGAACGAGTAGGAATGATTCTCAGCGCAGTGAGGCGATTGAAGGATTATCTGGAGCGTGGCAAAGTATTTCAAAATTCTTTGGCGTATTATGAGGAAAATCTGGATGCAGTGGATGAATTGAGGGAAGAGATAGTCAGACAAATCCGTTATGAGAGAGTGGATGATTATGCTTCCAAGGAGTTGTCACAGCTTCGTATGCAGATAGCCAAGAAGATGGAAGAGATGAAGCAGAAGGCGGACCAGATTATGCGTGCCAATAAGGATATCCTGGCAGACAACTTCAGCACTTTGCGTAACGGCAGGCTTTGTATTCCTGTGAAGAAGGAGTATAAGCACAGACTTCCCGGAAGTGTGATTGATAAATCAGCAACAGGTAGTACCCTTTTCGTGGAGCCGGTGGGAGTAGCACATATTTATGAGGAAATCGACCAGCTGCGTATCAGTGAGGAGAATGAGGTGTACCGGATTCTTTATACCCTGACGGCTATGGTTGCGGGAGCGGGGGTTTTGATGCAGGAGAATATCCGCATGATGGAGAAGCTGGATTATATTTTTTCCAAGGGTAAGCTTTCCCTGGATATGCAGGCCTGTGAGCCGGTGATTACCATAGAGAGAAATATATGCCTGAAAAATGCCCGCCATCCTCTGATGGACAGAAGCATCTGTGTACCATTGCAGTTTGAGATGGGTGGAGAAACAAAGGGAATTGTGATTACGGGGCCCAATACCGGAGGCAAAACTGTTGCCATCAAGACTGTGATGTTAAATTGTCTCATGGCTCAGTGCGGTCTTCATGTGACCTGCGAAGAGGCCGGTATTTGTATGAACAGCAATTACCTTTGCGATATTGGGGATGGTCAGAATATTTCTGAGAATCTGTCCACCTTTTCCGCACATATTAAAAATGTACTGGAGGTTCTGTCAGAGGTAAATGCAAATAGCTTAGTGATTATGGATGAGCTTGGTTCCGGAACGGACCCGGCAGAAGGCATGGGTATTGCCATTGCGATTTTGGAGGAACTTAGGAAAAGTGAGTGCCACTTTATTGTGACAACTCATTATCCCGAGGTAAAGGAGTACGCGGATAAGGCAGAGGGTATTATCAATGCCCGAATGACCTTTGATAAGGACAGCCTGCTGCCTACATATCAGATGATTATCGGGGAAGCCGGAGAAAGTTGTGCTTTTTATATTGCAGACAGACTGGGCATGCCGGAAAGCATGCTAAAGGTGGCAGTGGAAGCAGCCTATGGAAAGAAGGCGGCGGAGAACTTTGTGACCCACAACCAAAACAAGCTGGAGAAAAAGAAAACCGGCAGTATTAAAAAGATAAAGAAAAATTCTAAGAAAGCCAATATGACTCAGGAATTTAATATCGGCGATAGTGTCATGATTTATCCGGACCAAAAGATTGGTATTGTTTGTGAAAAGGTCAATGAAAAGGGCGTACTCAGGGTACAGGTAAAGGGTAAGAAATTCTGGATTAACCGCAAACGTGTGAAGCTCCATGTGGCAGCCAGTGAGTTATATCCGGAGGATTATGATTTTTCCATTATCTTCGAGTCGGTGGAAAATCGTAAGCTGAAGCATGACATGGGCAGGAAGTATACGGAAGAAACGATTACTTATGAGGAATAAAGGTAAGCGTACAGGGTTCGCAAATTACCTAAGTATTTTTTAGTAGGAAAGGAGACTAACTAGCATGAGAAATATAGAGAATTATAAGCAGTATTTTACAAAAGAATATATGATGGGTCCTAATGCCCTGCGTTTATTGGATGAAATTGTAGGGGATTACCCTCAGGCGGTAAGTGAAGGAAATGTACTGGATTTAGGCTGTGGTGCAGCACTTTCCTCCCTGTTTCTGGCTAAGGAAACCACTGCAGATAAGGTTTGGGCGCTGGATTTGTGGGTATCTCCCACGGATAACTTAAAGCGTATCCGAGAGAATGGTTTGGAGCAAAAGGTGATACCCATTTATGGGGATGCTTTGGCACTGCCCTTTGCAGAAGAGTATTTTGATGCAGTAATCAGTGTGGATACCTATCACTACTTTGGCTGTGAGGAGAAGGTGTTTGGCGAAAGAATACTTCCTTTTTTGAAAAAAGGCGGGTATGCCTTGTTAGTGGTGCCGGGCTTGAAGGAGGAACCTACAGGCTCCATGAAGGAACTAATGGAAGAATGGGCAGGAGAAGAAACCTATATGTTCCAAACTAAGGAATGGTGGGTGGCACATATTGCGCAGTCCTGTGAGGAGCAGGTGGAGGTAAAGGTATATGAATCTTCCATTTTTGACTTGGTTTGGCAGGACTGGTTTGACAGTAAACATGAGTATGGTATCAGGGATGAAGAATTTCTGCAGAAGGGATTAAAGGATATTTTGAACTTTGTGATGATTGCGGTGAAGAGGAAGGAATAGTTCTTTTCCCCTATGTGGAAATGTGGTAAGATAGAAATGTGAGGTAGACTCCCGTGGCAAGAAAGAAGTGTTTTTGCCACGGGAGTTGAACCGAATAAGTGCAAAAGAAAGTACCGGAAGGATAATAGCATGGATACTCCAAACAGACGATTTGAACAGGCTAGGGAAAAAATCATAGGTGGCGACAGAGAGCGTATCGGTATTGGTACCCTTTCCGAAAAGACTCTCCATGCCATACTGAAAAATTTTTATGAGCCAGATGAGGATAAGCAGGAGATACCGATAGAACGATTTGTGGCGGATATTTACACCGGAGAGGAAATCATAGAAATACAAACAGGGCAGTTTAATCGGATGCGGGAGAAGCTGGAGTGCTTTTTGAAGGAATATCCGGTGACCATCGTATATCCCGTAACCAGGCAGCGTTGGTTGCACTGGATTGATGAGGAAACCGGTGAGGTCAGCAAAGGTCGAAAATCTACCAAAAAAGGTAGCGAGTACAGTGCTTTTGTGGAACTGTATCGTATTAAAAATTTCCTAAAGGAGCCCAATTTAACAATAAAACTTATTCTTCTGGATATGGATGAGTATAAACTTTTAAACGGCTGGGGTGCGAAACGTAAAAATCATGCATCCAAGTATGACCGCATCCCAAATCAATTTGTGGAAGAAATCGTGCTTGAGAGAAAAGAAGATTATTTGCAGTTTGTGCCCTATGATTTGCAGGAGCCTTTCACCAGTAAAGAATTTGCCAAGGCTACGAAATGTAATACCCAGTTAGCCGGGGTGACTTTAAACTTGTTAAACTATTTGGAAGTAGTAAAGCGGGTTGGCAAGCAGGGAAATGCGTTCTTGTATGAGACGATAGAGGGGTAAACCAAAGAAAAAGATACGATTTTGCACTAAAACGGGCAAAATGCAACGAATCGTAGCGAAATGTAAAGCCTTATTGCTGGAGAAATACAATGATAAGTGTAAGATGGAAGAAAAAACAAAAAGGAGAAATGATTATGCAGTTATGTGAAAAATTAACAATGCTTCGTAAACAAAACAATCTTACACAGGAGCAGTTTGCGGAGGAGTTGTCCGTAAGTCGACAAACTATATCCAAATGGGAGCGTGGGGATTCCGTACCGGATATTAATTCCTTAATACAGATTGCGGATTTTTATGAAATCAGTTTGGACCAGTTAGTGAGGGATGAGTATGGGGTTTCACCCATAGAGGGCTGGAAAGCAACCGAAGAAAATCCGGAAAACCGAGCCACTCCGTATAAGGAATGTATCGGAAAAATATGTGACATTTCCATGAATAGTTTTCGATATGCGGTAATTCGCAATGCGGAGATTATCGGTGTGGCAGAGGAAATGCTTTGTTTTCTAAAAAATAAAAGACTTGGGTATGTTAATATCAATAAAATCACCGGTGTTTTAGAAAAGAAGGAAGGTAGTAGTTCCTTAAGAAAAGATGAATTGACATTAGGAAAATGTACGGTATATGCAAATAAGGGAACGTACTTCGGAGGCATGACTTATCTATTTAGTGCAATAACGGAAGTGCTTGAAAACGAAATTGTGGTTAAAACCGGAGAATTTGTGGCAAAAGTGCCCAAAAAGGATGTTTCAGTCATCTTAATGAAAGAAAAATTATAAAATGACGCTGCGTCAGGGGTTGCTTGTGACGCTGCGTTATGTGCTATAACTATTCAGAGACATGCGAATGGAACTGAGAAGGCTGAGTAAGCTTGCTTACGGAAGACTTTCTAGTTCCATTCATATGGCGAGAAGCACACATGAGCAAAAGGAAAGCCTCGTAGAGGCGATTTTGCGAATGGGGCGCTGAATAGTTATCTTACAATAGAAAGGCGGTGAAAAGCTATGTCGCAGTACACCACAGGAGAAATTGCAAAGCTGACAGGGATTACGGTGCGAACCGTACAGTATTATGATTCCAGAGGAATTCTGATGCCCAGTGATTTCAGCGAGGGCGGCCGCAGACTTTATAATGATGAAGATTTGAAGAAACTGCGAATCATCTGCTTTATGAGAGATTTGGATATCTCCATAAACAGTATTGCAGAAATCTTGGAAGCAGAGAATTCTGAAAAAATTATCTCTGTGATGCTGGAGCAGAAATTGTCTATGGTAGAGGAAGAACTGGCACAGCAGGAAAAGCGCAGGGATACCCTACTTACCATACAGAAGGAAATGAAGCATTATAACAATTTTTCCGTAGATCATTTAGGTGATATAGCACAGCAAATGAAAAATAAAAAGCAATTGCGCAAAATTCGTGCCATTATGCTGGCAGTGGGAATTCCCTTGGAGATCATTGAAATTGCTACCTTTATGCTGGGTCTGTTAAAAGGGATTTGGTGGCCTTATTTGATTGGACTGATACTGGTCCTTTTGGGTAGCCTCTTTATCATTTGGTACTATGACAGGATGGTTTCCTTTATTTGTCCGGAATGTCACCAAGTATTTAAACCCGGACACTGGGAGAGCTTTTTGGCAAAGCATACCCCTACCACCCGTAAACTACACTGTCCCGGTTGCGGCAACCACGGATTCTGTGTAGAAACCTATCAACCCCAGGAGGAAAAAAAAGATGAATGATTTAGCAACTTTAAAAGAATTTTTACCCTTTTTGATTCCATTAGTGATTGTGCAGTTTACACTTTTGGGATATACTATTTACCATATTTTGAGCCACGAGCATTATAAAAGGGGAAATCGTACCATTTGGATGATTGTAGCCATCGCCGGTATGAGTTTTGTTGGGCCTATTTTGTATTTTGTATTAGGGAAGGAAGAGGCGTAGTACGATTACGCTATCCCCATGTGAGGGATGAAGGAGAACAATAATATGGAAATGTTGCAAATTACCAATCTGCAGAAGCGATTTGGGGATAAGGAAGTGCTGAAAGGTCTGGATTTGTCCGTGCCGGAAGGAACCGTGTTTGGATTTATTGGCAGAAACGGTGCCGGCAAAACCACCACCATGAAGACCGTACTGGGGCTTATAAAAGCGGATGCAGGAGAAATTTATGTAAATGGAGAAAAGGTAGTCTACGGACAGACTGCTACGAATCATCATATCGGATATTTACCGGATGTGCCGGAGTTTTATTCTTTCATGAATGCGCGTGAATATCTGCGGTTTTGCGGAGAAATCACCGGTATGAATTTGAAAGAAATTAAGCCCCGTAGTGAAGAATTGCTGAAATTAGTAGGGCTGGATGGAGAAAAACATCGCATCAAAGGATTTTCCAGAGGCATGAAGCAACGATTGGGAATCGCTCAGGCGTTACTGAACAGCCCCAAATTACTGATTTGTGATGAACCCACCTCTGCTTTGGACCCGGTGGGACGTAAGGAGATTTTGGAAATCTTGCAGCAGGTAAAGGAGCAGACAACTGTACTGTTTTCCACACATATATTGTCCGATGTGGAAAGAATTTGTACGAATATTGCATTCCTAAAGGATGGTAAAATCGCAGTACAGGGAACATTGGCAGAAGTAAGGGGACAAAATCGCACGGATGAGTATCTTGTCGAGACGATTCGTGAAGAAGACGTGAATCGTCTTTGCACTAAATTTACTATGATGAAACCGATGGGGCAAACGCAAGTATCTTTCAGCGGAAACGAGGAGCTTTTGTTTCAAGTACTTGGCTTTTTGACAGAGCAAAGAATCCCGATTTTAAAGGTAGAGCGTCAAGAGCCCACTTTGGAATCCATGTTTATGGAGGTGCTGGAAGGATGAAGACATTGATGGCTTTTATAAAGAAAGAATGGATGGAACAAATCCGCAGTAGCCGGTTAGTGATTCTGGGACTTTTGTTTTTGGTATTCGGTATTATGAATCCGGCTATGGCCAAGATTACTCCTTGGTTGATGGAGATGATGGCGGAAACCATGGAAGAAGCGGGAATAGCGGTGATAGAAGTTAAGGTGGATGCACTTACCTCCTGGACCCAGTTTTATAAGAATATTCCCATGGCACTCATTGCCTTTGTACTTTTGCAAAGTAGTATTTTTACCAAGGAATATCAGTCCGGAACCTTGACGCTGGCGCTGACAAAAGGTTTGGAGCGTTACAAGGTTGTAGTAGCAAAAACAATTGTCTTAATCATGACCTGGACGGGCGGGTACTGGTTATGCTATGGAGTGACCTATGCATACAATGCTTATTTTTGGGACAATTCCATTGCCCAAAACTTAGTTTTTGCAGCAATATGCTGGTGGTTGGTCGGAATATGGGTAATTGCCATGATGGTTTTCTTTTCTGTATTGGGAAGTAGTAGTTCTACAGTACTTTTGGGAACCGGCGGCGTGTTTTTCGTAGTATACCTGGCGAGTCTGATTCCAAAACTTGTAACGTTCATGCCCACGAAGCTGATGGACGGAATGTCTTTGCTTATGGGTGCGACAGAGCCCGGGGATTATACGAAGGCATTGGTAATTGCGTCAGCTTGTTGTATATTATTATTCTTGACAAGCATCCCGATGATGAATAAGCGTCAAATCTCATAGAATTGTAACATGAATACGTATATTTACGGAGGAAACTATGAAAAGGTCAGTTTATGAAATGCCATTAAGGACCAATAATACAAATGAAGTATTATGGATTATCGAAAACAAAATGTCAGCAGCAGGTTTTGCCAAAAAAATGATAAATGGTGAAATCGTATGGTCAAAAGGAGACGGAGTAATAATGCAGACACAATGCATAGGTATTTATTTTACAAACGGCTCTATTATGTTTCAAGGGTGGACCATAGATATTATTTTGGGCGAAGCGGATTTAGATGGTTATGTAGGCTGTATTATTAAGAAGAAGATGAAACGATTAATTCAGGATATAATGAATGAAATAGCTGCAAGAGGCCTTTAAATAGTGCGTAATGGGAAACAGATGTCTTGCAAAAAAAGTTAATGTATGCTACCATACCTTTGCATAAAAGAATATAGAAAACATTGTAGGTGTCCAGTAGATTTATTACATAAGTCTCCGAGAAATGCGAAGGTGTTTCGGCGTAGATTTGAATATTTCTGACTGGGTGAAAAGGGA
>JAZNQI010000130.1:0-3326 GCA_045590095.1 Acetatifactor sp.
AATCATTGGAGGAATCCTTTGGATAGGAACGGAGTTTGATGAGTATTCTCTGTTTAGCTATGTGTTAGAGTCCAAATCGTTCTTACTGACAGGCGGAGAATTCGGTATTGAGTCATCCATTGTGGCTGTGGTAGGATATATAGTAGTATGTGGGATTGCGTGGTTAGGAAGTAAGAAGAAAATGGTATAGTGCAAGATAAAAGATGTTTTGGTAAAAACGAACCGAAATATCTTTTGTTGTATTGAAAGAAGAGTTTGTAATTAGAGGAAATACGCATAATTTCATATGGAAACCAGTTACATTCATTATTGATGAAAAAGTTGAAAATCCATGAAATCTATGGCTAAAATAAAATTTGACTTTAGATTTGCCATAAAAAGGAGACTCTGATGATGTCAGGTAATCCTGTAGCTAAAATGGGAGCAGCGAATAAAGTTCTGGATAAGGTAAATGAGAAGCAACGTGGGATGGGAGTTATGTTAAAGGTATAGGAGGTCTTTATGAAAAAGGGAGTTATAATTATATTGACCATTTTAGGCATCATTATTATTTTATTCTTCGCTATTTTCGTCAATCATAAGATTCAACTAAAAAGGGAAACCAAGCTCCTCGCGCCTATCGGACAGATGGTGGAAGTAGACGGTCATAACATGAGTGTCTATATAAAAGGGGAAGGAGATAAAACCATTGTATTCCTTTCAGGCGGTGGAACCTGTTCGCCGATTTTGGATTTTAAGTCTTTGTACTCTTTGCTGAGTGATGACTATAGGGTGGTTGTGGTCGAAAAGTTCGGCTACGGGTTCAGCGATGTGGTAGATAAAGAGAGAGACGTTGCCTCCGTGCTGGCAGATACAAGAGCGGCGCTCGCGGCAGCAGGTGTGGATGGTCCGTATATTTTATGTCCGCATTCCATGTCGGGCATCGAGGCTTTGTATTGGGCGCAGCAGTATCCCGAAGAAGTATATGCAATTGTCGGTTTAGATATGGCAGTTCCTGCAGCCTATGAAGATTATCAAATCAATAGCCTTATGTTAAAACTGTCGCAGTTTGCCGCACACAGCGGTATCATAAGACTTCTTCCCGGTGTTTCGGAAAGTGAAGCGATGAAATACGGCACACTGACCGAAGGAGAAAAGGAAATATATAAAGCGGTTTTCTTTAGCCGTACGGCTACAACCACCATGATGAATGAGGTTGGCAGTATCAAAGAAAATGCAACGTTGGTGGAATCAGCAGGTATTCCCGAAGTTCCCATGCTTCTATTTGTATCCAACGGAAGCGGAACCGGATGGGAGGAAGAAGCGTGGCGTAGTTATCAGAAAGAATACATTAAGGAACATTCTGACGGCAGACTTGTTGAATTGAATTGTTCACATTATGTGCATGATCATGAATATGAATTCATGGCGGAAGAAATAAGAAATTTTATAGCGGATTTATTGTAAAGAATTGACCGCATAGCATAAAAGTGAGAAGTGCGAATATTTCAGTAAAAGAATAAGAAAGAAGATATGCTCGTTATTCAAGAGCAGAATTTGTTTAGAACATTATGTCCCAAAATGGTAGAGAACGCAGCTTCGATATTGGATGAAATGATTTCAGAAGGTCTTTGTTAAAACGCTCCGCGATTGATGCACACTCGCACGCAAGGAAGATGTCGCTGTCGCGACCGTGCTCGGCGCGGAGAATGTGTAAGGCACATTCTTTATTCTCTTGACATATATAGATTGTCGATATATATTATGTATAGATAATCTATATATGGAGGAAATAAAAATGTCAGTTGATAAAGCGTTACTGTCGGGAAGTATGACGATGCTTTTATTAAAGCTTCTTTCCGAGAAAGATATGTACGGATATGAAATGATTGATACGCTGCGCAAACGTTCCGAGAACGTCTTTGAGTTGAAAGCGGGAACCCTGTATCCGCTGTTACATGGCATGGAAGAGAAAGGGATGCTTGAAGTTTATGAACAGGAATATGCGGGTAAAATCAGAAAGTATTATCACATTACCCGTGAAGGAAAGAAAATATTGGATGCCAAGAAAGCAGAATGGAAGGAATACCAGACAGCAGTCAGCAATGTTCTGGCGATGGGGGTGTAAGTATGGAAACATATTTGGAGAAGCTTTTGTCACAGATACGTTGTAAAAAAGCACGACCTTTCATTGAAGAAGAAATAAGAAGTCATATTGAGTGCCAGATAGAAGCCAATCAGCTTGACGGAATGTCATATGAGGAAGCAGAGGAACATGCAATTGCGGATATGGGAGATCCGGTTTCCGTAGGCATTTCTTTGGATAGAATCCATAAACCGCGGATGGCATGGAATTTAGTCTTTATTGTGGGACTAATCAGTATGCTTGCTCTTCTCGTACATTTTGGTATTCTGTGCAGAATAGATTCATGGGGGGCTGTGCCGATTGCACCGGGTAATTATAGAGAAACCTTTGTGAATTTTGTGATTGCCGTTGTCGCTGGATTTGGACTGATGGGAATCATTTATTTTATCGATTTTACTGTTCTTGCCAAATATGCGAAGTTTATTGCTGTATCCATACTGGCTGTCGCGGTTCTGCGATTGTTTGATTTCTTTGGAGGAGATGTGAACGGTCTTCGTTACAGTATCGGGATTGGCCCGTTGAGTATATCGGCTACAGCGCTTATGATGTTCTATGTACCGATTTACGGTGCCATTCTTTACAAATACCGCGAGGGCGGAATCGGCGCATTCATCAGTGCCTTGGTTTGGATGATTCTTCCGGTGATTATTACGTTTGAGATGCCAAACATTGTAGTTACAGGAATGATATTGCTCAGCATGGTGATTCAGCTTACCGCGGCAGTTTGGAAAGGGTGGTTCCGGCTTCCCATAAAAAGAACGATTGCCATAATATGGGGTGGTTTTGCAGTGCTGCCTGCCGCTTCACTGGTCGGAATGTATGTCTTTGGTATGCTAAAAGATTATCAGACAGAGCGGATTCGAGCATTTCTCGCAGGATCGGGAGATGGCTTCTATCTGACGAACATATTGAGGAATATATGTCGGGATAGTGTAGTGATAGGAAAAAGCGGGGTAGATGTAATCGAAAGCGTGCCTGATTTTAACGGAGATTTGATTTTTACCTATATTCTGGGGAGTTACGGCATACTTGCGGGTGTTGGTGTTATAGCACTTATGGCAGTGCTTGTGATTGCTGTTTTTGGAACATCTGTCAGACAGAAGAATGAGCTGGGAATGGTAATGGGATTTGGTTGCGGAATGATATTTGCCCTCAACATAGTCATTAATATATTAAGTGCAGTGGGGGCGATTCCTTATGC
>JAZNQI010000131.1:0-2631 GCA_045590095.1 Acetatifactor sp.
ACTTGGTGCGGAGGTACATATCGTATACCGTCGTAGCGAAGAAGAACTTCCTGCCCGTGTGGAAGAAGTACATCACGCTAAAGAAGAAGGTATTATTTTCGACCTCTTAACCAACCCTGTTGAAATTTTAAAGGATGATAAGGGCTGGGTAACCGGTATGAAGTGTGTTAAGATGGAACTTGCTGAGCCTGATGAATCCGGCAGAAGAAGACCTGTTGTGAAAGCAGATTCAGAATTTGTTATGGAACTTGATACTGTAATCATGTCGCTTGGTACATCTCCTAATCCTTTGATTTCTTCTACCACAGAAGGTTTGGAAGTAAATAAGTGGAAATGTATCGTTGCTGATGAAGAAACCGGTTGTACTTCTAAAGAAGGCGTATACGCCGGTGGTGATGCAGTTACCGGTGCAGCAACCGTTATTTTGGCTATGGGAGCCGGTAAAGCTGCAGCTAAGGGAATTGATGAGTATTTAAGCAACAAATAATGAGGGCGTATTATGGCAAAATATGTAGATAGCGAGTCTCGTGCAGAAGATAATTATTCTTCTGCATGGACGCTGACAATTGTTGGAATAATTGGAACTATATTAATGATATTGGTATTTGCAGGTGTGATACCGTTTCCGGTTAAAGGTCTTGGAAAATATTTAGTACAAGCTGTTTTGACTTTGTTTTGTGTTGTATTTCTTTTCTCAGGTATTTTATCTTTTAAAAAGGGAAAAGCATATACCAAAGAGGCTACTGTGGAAAATGCACAGAAGAAGCGAATTATAGATTGGTGTAATGAAGTACAAATTACTTCAAAGATTGACGGCGTGATTGTTGAACAGGGAGAACAGATTGCAGAAATGCCGCAGGAAGAATTGTTTTTTAAACGTTCTGAACTTTTGAAAAGAGCTGTATTTACTCAATTTCAGGATATGGGATATGAATATTTGGACCATATTACAGATGAATTGTATGATTCATTATTTGAAGATTAATATTTATTTTAGTTTTACTGCAGCATGTCAGATTCTGACATGCTGTTAGTATATACAGAAGTCAATACATGAGAGGTGCGACATGAAGATATCGATTGTTTGTGTGGGGAAAATTAAGGAGAATTTTTATCGACAGGCAATAGAGGAGTATACAAAACGTTTAAGTAAATATTGTAAGCTGGAAATCCTTGAGGTGGCTGATGAAAAGACACCGGATAATGCATCGGAAGCTTTAGAAAATCAGATTAAGGGAAAAGAAGCTGACAGAATTTTGGAAAAAATTAAAGATGATGCCCATGTTTTTACATTAGAAATCAAAGGAAAGCGATATACCTCGGAAGGCTTTGCAGAATGTATTCAAAAGGCTACCGTACAGGGGAAGAGTCATTTGGTTTTTGTGATTGGTGGGTCACTTGGACTTCATGAGAAAGTATTAAAACGTTCCAATCAGGCCATCAGTTTTTCGGACATGACATTTCCGCACCAGTTGATGCGTGTGATTTTGACGGAGCAGATATACAGGGCGTTTCGTATTATTAATGGTGAACCGTACCATAAGTAAACAGTTCAGCCTGTGCAATGGAAACCACCGTAAAATATGCTTGCATATTTTTGTGGTTAACTAATTGCACAGAGGGAGCGCCCGTATATGAGCAAAGAAGCTGCGAAGCAGCGGTAAAAAGCGCATTCTGCGTTTTTTAAGAATGCGCGGCACCGAAGGTGTCTTTGCGAATAGGCGCGGGCTGAACTGTTAATATAAGAAAGTGTTGAAAGGGTGGTAAATGTGCCATCCTTTTAATTATTATAGGGCACATGGCAAGTCGATGGTTGGCAGGTGGGAGATAGGTGTGTTTAATAAATATGGAATGTTAATTGAGTATAAGAAATATCTTTACTAGAGAATTATTTAGAATTCATACGCCGAAAACCTTGATTTTAAGCGGATGCTACGGAAAGTAGCGTCCGTTTTTTGTATTTGTAAACAAGTGTTGGTGGTGCTACCCCCTCGTTTTGTGTAATGTGTGGGTGTAAATCAAAACGCTGACGGAGGTATTAGTATGAGCAACCAAAAAGAAATCATTATCAAAGCAATGAAACTTAAAAAGAGTTTTATCACAGGTGACACAGAACAGACAATTTTTGAAAATCTGGACCTTAATATATATAAGGGTGACTTCACAGTAATTATGGGTAGTTCAGGTGCAGGCAAATCCACACTTATGTACTCTCTTTCGGGAATGGACAGACCCACCTCTGGTGAGATTGTTTGGGACGGCAAAACGATTACATCTTTAAATGATGATAAACTGGCAATTTTCAGACGAAAGAATAGTGGATTTGTTTTCCAGCAGATTTATCTTCTGGATAAAATGAGCCTTATGGATAATGTGCTTACAGCGAGTGCGTTGTCAGAAGCAAGCAAGAAGGACTCGGTGAAATACGCCAACGAGCTTTTCGCTCTCGTTAATATTCCTGAGATAACACGCAAAAAGTTCCCATCCCAAGTGTCGGGCGGTGAGGCTCAGCGAGCAGGCATTGTAAGGGCGGTTATAAATAAACCCAAGATTCTCTTTGCTGACGAACCAACAGGGGCACTGAACTCAAATAACTCAACAGCAGTTCTTGATGTTTTTACAAAACTTCAT
>JAZNQI010000132.1:0-2992 GCA_045590095.1 Acetatifactor sp.
AATTTACCATTGTAATTATATCCCATGGCATAACCATGTGCACCGGTATCGTGAATAGCAATATAGTCCCTGATTTCAATCTTCGGCAACATTCTGTCAATGGCGAACTTATCATTATTCTCACATAGAGAACCTACTACATCATACTTATTGTCACAAGGTGCATTTTCCTTGCCCAAAACAGTGATATGATGATATGCTCCGTACATAGCGGGGCGCATTAAGTTTACTGCACAGGCATCCACACCAATATATTCCTTATGGGTATGCTTCTCATGCAACACTTTAGTCACTAAATGTCCGTAAGGTGCCATCATGAAACGCCCAAGCTCAGTGTAAATCGCTACATCTCCCATACCTGCAGGCACTAAAATCTCCTCAAATGCTTCTCTTACACCTTCACCGATAATTTTAATATTATTCGCTTCCTGATCCGGTTTGTAAGGCACACCGATACCACCTGACAAATTGATGAAAGTAATATGCGCACCGGTCTCCTCTTTTAATTTAACAGCCAATTCAAACAGCGTTCTGGCCAATGTAGGGTAATAAGCATTAGTCACGGTATTACTTGCCAAAAAAGCATGAATTCCGAAGTTTTCCACACCCCTTTCCTTCATAATTTTATAACCTTCAAACAACTGCTCTGTAGTAAATCCATACTTAGAATCACCGGGGTTGTCCATAATATCATTGCTGATTGCAAAATATCCGCCGGGATTATATCGGCAACTCAGGGTTTTCGGCAAATGTCCAATTGTTTTTTCCAAAAAGTCAATGTGTGTAAAATCATCCAAGTTGATAATTGCACCAATTTTATCAGCGTACACAAACTCTTCTGCGGGAGTATCATTAGAGGAAAACATAATATCTTCCCCTTTTACACCCATGGCGTGACTTAACATCAACTCTGTCATGGAAGAACAATCTGTACCACAACCATACTCTCTCAAAATATTAATCAGGAACGGATTAGGTGTTGCCTTTACCGCAAAATATTCCTTATATCCTTTATTCCAGGAAAATGCCTCCTTAAGTGCTTTTGCATTTTCTCTGATTCCCTTTTCGTCATAAATATGAAATGGAGTGGGATATGTCTTTACAATCTCTTCCACCATTTCCTTGGTAACAAATGCTTCTTTCTTCATCTTATCCTCCGTTTATAATAAATGACTTCTTAATTCTTCTCCTGACATAGGACTCAAATAAGCCGGTGCCACATCAAATACAGTCTTACAGCCCTTCATCCCCTCTGCATTCATACGATATGCTGCTCTTGCATAAGCAGTTAAAACACATGCTGTAAACTCAGGATTAGAATCTAATTTCAAACTGTATTCTATTACATGATTATGTTCACCGTTTAATCCGGTCTTTCCGGTTCTTAATACAAATCCACCATGTGGAATTCCTGCATGGTCGCGATTCAGTTCTTCCTGCGAAATAAAATGTACTGTGGTATCATAATCTGCAAAATAATTAGGCATGGTCTTGATTTCATTTTCAATAGCAGCCTTATCGGCACCATCCTCTGCCACCACGAAACATTCTCTTGTATGCTTCTGTCGGGTAGTAAGTTCCGGATTCTCGCATTTTCTTACTGATTCCAACGCCTCATCCACGGGAATGGTATATTGTTTTGCATCCTTCACTCCTGCAATACGTCTGATTGCATCAGAATGCCCCTGACTAACACCTTTCCCCCAGAAAGTATAATCATTGCCATCTCGCAAAATGGCACCACCATACAATCTGTTTAATGAAAACATACCCGGATCCCAGCCTACAGAAATCAAAGCTACTTTACCACTTTCCTGCGCACTGGCATCTACATTTGCAAAATGCTCCGGAATCTTGGCATGTGTATCAAAGCTGTCCACCACATTAAAATATTTTGCATATTCTACAGTCTGCTTCGGCAAATCTGTGGCAGAACCGCCACACATCATAAGCACATCAATAGCATCCTTCATCTCCAACAACTTGTCAACGTGATAAACCGCAACACCGGTTAACGTTTTTACTGTTTCGGGTGCTCTTCTTGTAAATATACCTACAAGCTCCATATCATCATTCTGACGAACTGCACACTCAATACCTTTTCCTAAATTACCATAACCCATAATACCAATTCTAATCTTCATAAGCTTACTCCTCTTTCTTTCCTTTTATTTTAATAAGTTCTATTTCATTTCTCATTGCATCTTTAATTACAGTAACAAAATTCTTTTGCGCACTATATAGGCAGGTATCATTATCACTTTCTGTATATTCCCCTGTAAGAACATATTCTGAATCAATTATCAGTCTGATTTGTTTTTCCCTGTCACAAAAACGATTTTCTCTGTCTTCATCCAAAAGAGCACAATAATAGATAACCAAACCTTTTGCATACGCATCCCTAAAACACTCCGGTAAATGCCTTGCAATCAACACAACCTTAATATTTCGCTCTGTCAACAATAGTATTTCTTCCCGCCACTGTTCCAAAAAATCTGCATTTGCTGAAAAATAAATGCGCTTCTCCGTATTTAGTAACATATTGTGTATTTTATCACATATATGTCTTTTCCCCTCAATGGTAATATATCCATCCGCATTTATCACACGTTTTGGTTCATTTAGTACTAAATATTCCCTTGCCTTTTGGAGATGACGAATATAATTATCACAAAACTCGTTCATGGCAACTGCAACATATTTCACTGAAGTTCCTTCCTTTACATAAGCCGCACCTTGTTCCACCAATGCCGCAAGACCATTGTATACATTCGATCTTGAAATTCCGGTTAACTTTGCCACCTCATAACCTGTAAGCTCACTATTTTTCAGTAAGCAAATATATAATTCTGCTTCCTGTCGGCTGAGCCCGAACAAAATCAACTTATTTACCATCGATAAATTATCCATAAGCCCTCCTTTTATTAGTGTTCCTTTTTAGAACTACTATATATCCTTGTTTGAATATTGTCAACTGTTTTTTATAAAAAAA
>JAZNQI010000133.1:0-24388 GCA_045590095.1 Acetatifactor sp.
CTTCCTAAGAAGGAAGTAATTGCGCTTAAGAAGGAATGGGAAAAGCTTGAAAAGAACCTTGGCGGTATCAAGACTATGACAAGAATTCCCGATGCTATTTTTGTAGTAGATCCTAAGAAGGAAAAGATTTGTGTACAGGAAGCTCATACTCTGGGAATTACATTAATCGGTATCGGTGATACAAACTGCGATCCCGAAGAATTAGACTACATCATCCCCGGTAACGATGATGCTATCAGAGCTGTTAAATTAATCGTTGCTAAGATGGCAGATGCTGTTATCGAAGCAAATCAGGGTGAAGCTGTTTACACTGCAGAAGATGTAGCTGTAGAAGCAACTGATATTGAAGAAGTAGCAGAAGAGCAGGAATAATTTTGTCAATAGGAGAAACATTCGTTTAACGGATGTTTCTCTCTGTAATATGAAAACAGTAGATGATTAAAGATGGAGGAATGTAGATATGGCAGCAATTACAGCAGCTATGGTAAAAGAACTGCGTGAAATGACAGGCGCAGGTATGATGGATTGTAAGAAAGCATTGAATGAATGTGATGGTAATATGGATGCAGCTGTTGACTTCTTAAAGAAGAGCGGCGCAGCTAAGATGGAGAAGAAGGCTTCCAGAATTGCAGCAGAAGGTATTGCACGTGTGGCAGTAAGCGGTAATGAACCAGTTGTACCAGAGGTTAACTCTGAAACCGACTTCGTTGCTAAGAATGAAACCTTCCAGGAGTTCGTACAGTTAGTAGCTGATAACGCACTTGCTTCCGGTTTAAACGGTGGTAAGAATGGTGAAGATATCGAAGCACTTCTTGAAATGAACGGTCTTAAGGATGTATTAATCGAAAAGACCGCTACTATTGGCGAGAAATTATCTGTACGTAGATTTGAAAAAGTTACCGGTGAATGTGTAGCAAGCTACCTTCATGCAGGTGGTAAGATTGGTGTAATCGTAGCAGCTGATGGTGCAGCAGACGTTAAGGAAGCTCTTACTAATGTAGCTATGCAGATTGCAGCTATGAATCCTCAGTATATCAGCAGAGATGATATTTCAGCTGATGAAATCAACAAGATGAGAGATATTATTGTAGATTCATCTCTTAATGATCCCGCATCTCTTCCTAAGCCTATTTTGAACGCATTAATTAATAAGGCTTGTACAGAAAAGGTATGGAGTGATGAGGATATCGCAATCTACGAAGAGAAGAAGAGCAATATGAACTTCTTGTTCAACTTCCTCTCTGAAGCAGCAAAGACCGCTCTTGCAGGTTTAGCTATGGCTGATAAGGACAATATTGTTGCTGAAAAGATGTTTGCCGGCGCAGTTGAAGGTCGTGTTTCTAAGCAGTTAAAAGAAATCTGTTTATTAGATCAGGTTTACGTTAAGGCTGAAGACGGAAAGCAGACTGTTGCAGCATACTTAAAGTCTGTAAACGGCGCTATCGTTATCAAGAAAGCTGTTCGTTTTGAAGTAGGCGAAGGTATGGAAAAGAAGAGCGAAGATTTCGCGGCTGAAGTTGCAGCACAGATGGCTGGAAACTAATCTTTATAAATATACTTTAAACCCGGGAAGTTTTTCCCGGGTTGTTTTTTTGGATAAAACCCGGAAATAACTTTTTATCGACAAATATATGAAAAAGTTATAAATTCAGTTGAATGCTATAGGTTTTTTGGGTATAATGTACGAGAAATTGATTGTTTTATATATGACATCATAAGAATGGAGATTGGGATAATTTATGAAGATTACATATAATGATTTGAGAAATAATGAGGCGATTAGTACCTATATTCAGAAGGCAGATGAGTCATTGATTGCATTGGGATATACCGAGCATAGTTTTGCTCACGTGACAAAAGTAGCGGAATTGGCCAGCGAAATATTATTGACTTTGGGATATGATGAAAGAGAAGCGGAATTGGCTAAAATGGCAGGATATTTACATGATATCGGCAATGTGGTTAATCGTGTAGAACATGCACAGTCCGGTGCAGTGATGGCTTTTCGTTTGCTGGATAATATGGGGGCAGATCCGGAAGATATTGCGACGATTATTACAGCAATCGGTAATCATGATGAATCTACGGCTTATCCGGTGAATGCAGTTGCAGCAGCACTTATTTTGGCGGATAAAACCGATGTGCGATATACCAGAGTACGTAATCAGGATTTTTCGCAGTTTGACATTCACGATAGAGTGAATTATTCCGTAAAAGAAAGTAAGGTAGAAATCATAAAAGGTTCTCATATGATACTGAATCTTACGATTGAAACTAAGATGTGTACAGTTATGGATTATTTTGAAATTTTCTTAAATCGTATGATCTTATGCAGGAAAGCAGCTGAAAAATTAGGATTGGATTTTTGGTTAGTAGTTAACGGTCAGAGATTACTGTAAATTATCTTAGGAAATAAATATTCTTCTTACGATAAGCGTATTACCTTGTATAACCTCATAAAACCCATTTTATGAGATCGGGGGAGAAATGAAAAGAATAACAAGGCAATGCTTACGTGGCCCGTAGATTCTTTTGGGTTTGTACAAAAGAATATACAGTGTAAAGGAGAACTATACAATGCAGAAAATAGCAAATCGAAATATATGCGCAATGCAATATCATCCTATCAGAATGATATTGGAGTTAGAGTTTAAAGAGGATGAGAATGTATATCAATATTTTGATGTGCCGGAAGATGTTTGGTATGCTATGAGGAATGTGGAAAATATAGATATATTCTATAATACGCAGATTCTGTATAGGTACAAAATGTTGTGTAAGGCAAAGGGGAAAAGAGTAATAACGTAAAATGTATTGAGATGTTTGTGGATACAATGTAAATTCTCTCTTTTATATGAAAGGTCAATATGATATAATGGAACAGGAGAAGCAGATAGAGGAAAAGAAAGAAGCCAATATTACTCCGAAGGTTTATATCGGAATCATTATTGCTATGATTGTGATGGTTTTGGCTTTGGTGATCAGAATTAGTACGCTTGAAAATAAAATAAATAGTTTTCAGGGACAAGTAGAAGAGTTGAGTCTTACATTGGGAACCCGGGTAAATGTTGATGAGACGGAGACAGAACCGCAATCTGATGTGAGAAGTGATACGAAAGAACAAGCGGAAAACGGTTCTGTCGAAGTTGGAGATATTGAAGCGAATCCGGATGCGGATGTTGCGGATGAAATCAAGCATAAAGTATATTTAACTTTTGATGATGGTCCAAGTGCAAATACGGAAGCTATTTTGGATATTTTGGACCAATATAATGTAAAAGCCACTTTTTTTGTTTTGGGCAAAGAAGATAATACTTCTATAGAACGATTACAAATGATTTATGAGAGAGGTCATACCATAGGTATGCATTCCTATTCTCATGTATATTCTGATATTTACTATTCCTTAGATAACTTTAAGGCAGATTTTTGGAAGAGTAAGCAATATTTGCTGGATGCGATAGGAGCAGATTGTCTCTATTATCGTTTTCCGGGCGGTAGTTCAAATACTGCTGCGAATATGAATATGCAGGAATGTATAGATTTTCTGTCGCAGCAAGGTGTTGAGTATTATGATTGGAATGTCGTATCGGGAGATGGAAGCAGCAGAAAATTGTCAAAGGAGACCATTATAAAGAATTGTACGGAAAGTATTACCAATTATGGTACTTCGATTATTTTGCTTCATGATGCTTCGTCGAAGAAAGAGACTGTAGAGGCTTTGCCGGAGATTATTGAAGCGATTTTAGCCATAGAAGGCGCTGCAATTTTGCCGATTACAGAGGAAACAAAAGCAGTTCATCATGTGATTTCTCAATCAAAACCTGAGCAACCTATACCGGATTCGACAGGTTCGCAATCGGAGGATGGACAAGAAGTACCGGAGGAATCGAAAGAAGAACCCGAAACGGAAGGTACTGAAGAACCGGTGGGTGGATACGAAGAGGTGCCGGAAACGGAACAAGAGGAAGAACCGGTGAAGCCGGTAGATAGTCAGACAGGAGAGTAGTGATATGAAAAGAATTATGTTAAAATTAAGCGGCGAAGCATTAGCCGGAGAAAAAAAGACCGGATTTGATGAAGATACGGTCAGAGGCGTGGCTTTGCAGGTGAAACAGTTGGTGGATGACGGTATTCAGGTGGGTATTGTTATCGGTGGCGGTAATTTTTGGAGAGGCCGTACCAGCAAAAATATTGACAGAACGAAGGCTGATCAGATTGGTATGTTAGCTACGGTTATGAATTGTATTTATGTATCTGAAATTTTCCGTTCTGTAGGAATGCAGACCAATATTCTGACTCCTTTTGAGTGTGGTTCTTTTACAAAATTATTCTCTAAGGACAGAGCAAATAAATACTTCGAAAAGGGAATGGTCGTATTCTTTGCCGGAGGAACCGGACATCCTTATTTCTCAACAGATACAGGTGTGGTTTTACGGGCTATTGAAATTGATGCTGAAGTAATTCTTTTAGCAAAAGCAGTAGATGGTGTATATGATTCTGATCCGGAAAAAAATCCCAATGCAAAGAAATACGATGAAATTTCAATTGAGGATGTTGTGGAGCAGAACCTTCAGGTAGTGGATATGACAGCATCTATTTTGGCAAGAGATAACAAAATGCCTATGTGGGTGTTTGGGTTAAATGAAGAAAACAGTATTGTTAATACCATGAAAGGAAAATTTAACGGAACCAAAGTTACCGTTTAAATATTGATATTAAGGAGGAACGACAATGGACGCAAGATTACAGCAATATGAAGACAAAATGAAGAAGGCATATGAATATTTAGAGTCAGACTACATGGGTATCCGTGCAGGACGTGCAAATCCCCATGTACTTGATAAATTACGTGTAGATTATTATGGAACACCTACTCCCATTCAGCAGGTGGGTAATGTGACTGTTCCGGAAGCGAGAATTATTCAGATTGCACCTTGGGAAAAGTCATTAATTAAAGAAATTGAGAAAGCAATTATGACTTCTGATATCGGAATTAATCCTTCAAATGACGGAAGTGTGATTCGTTTGGTATTCCCTGAACTTACCGAGGACCGCAGAAAAGAATTGGTTAAGGATGTTAAGAAGAAAGCAGAAGAGGCGAAAGTAGCAGTTCGTAATATCAGACGTGACGGCAACGACGCATTGAAGAAACTGGGCAAATCATCAGAAGTATCTGAAGATGAAGTGAAGCAGTTAGAAGATCAGCTTCAGAAGTTAACCGATAAGTTTGTGAAAGAAATTGACGTTTTAATGGATGCTAAGTCAAAGGAAATTATGACCGTATAAGGGTTATTAAATTACAAACACTAAGAAAGGCGGTTATATGACCGCCTTTTCTTTTGATTTTTACGGACAGGAAGGTTGCTTATATGGATGATACATTAAAGATTCCAAATCATGTGGCGATTATTTTGGATGGAAACGGACGTTGGGCAAAGGCAAAGGGAATGCCCAGAAAATACGGTCATATTCAAGGGGCAAAAACTGTAGAAACGATTTGTGAAGAGGCTTATCGTATGGGCATTAAGTACTTGACGGTATATGCTTTTTCTACAGAGAACTGGAATCGTCCCAAAGATGAAGTAAATGCATTGATGAAATTGCTTCGTAATTATATGAAGACTTGTTTGAAGAGAGCTGAAAAGAATCGAATGTCTGTCCGTATTTTGGGAGATAAGAGCCGTTTGGATGAGGATATTCGAGAGAGTATTGAAGTGTTGGAAGAAGCGACTAAGAACAATGACGGATTACATTTTCAAATTGCAATAAATTATGGAAGCCGTGATGAAATCACCCGTGCGGTAAAGGCGATATCCAATGATGTGAAAAACGGAAATATTAGCGCGGAAGAGATTTCAGAAGAATTAATCGGTAAATATTTGGATACGAAAGATATTCCGGAGCCGGATTTGCTGATTCGTACTTGTAATGAGCAGCGTGTTTCTAACTTTTTGTTATGGCAATTAGCGTATACAGAGTTTTATTTTACACCGGTAGCTTGGCCGGATTTCTCCAAAGAAGAATTAGTAAAAGCTGTAGAAGCATATAATCATAGAAATAGAAAGTTCGGACTTGTGAAGGAGGGATAAAAATGTTAACAAGATGTATTAGCGGTGCGGTTTTGTTGGTAATTGCACTTGTTACGATGTTTGCAGGCGGTCCCGTACTTGCGGTCACATTGCTTTTGACTTCTATGGTGGCATTTCGTGAATTGACAAAGGCATTATCAGGGAATACTGATAAGAAAGTGAATGCCTTGGATTTTGTTGGAATGTTGGGGATTATCGGCTATTATGTTACCGTTTATTTTGGAGATGCAAATATGCGTCTTGCAGCTATAGTGGCAGTTTTTATGGCTGAGATGTTTTTGTATGTCTTTCTGTTTCCTAAATACGAAGCGAAAGATGTTGCTTCGGCAGTGTTTTCTTTCCTATATGCACCGGTAATGTTATCATTTATGTACTTAACAAGAGAAATAGAGCATGGTATATACCTTGTTTGGCTTATACTAATCAGTTCATGGGTTTGTGATACATGCGCATATTTTGTGGGTGTAACCATTGGTAAGAAAAAGATTTTCCCTATCTTAAGTCCCAAGAAGTCCTTGGAAGGATGTATTGGCGGCGTTGTGGGTTCGGGATTAGTAGGAGCAATATTTGCGTATTTCTTTTTGGCGAAAGAAATTACAGGAACCAATATAATGCTTTTGATTGCAATTATTTGTGTAGCCGGTTCAATTATGTCCATGGTAGGAGATTTGGCAGCATCTGCAATTAAAAGAAATCATAATATAAAAGACTATGGAAAGCTGATCCCGGGACACGGTGGAATTATGGACCGTTTTGACAGTGTAATTGTAACAGCACCAATGGTTTATTTTTTGTCTGTTTATTTATTGGGATTATAAGCAATAGAATGAATTCGGAGAAGAAGTATGAAAAAAATAGCAGTGTTAGGGTCTACCGGTTCTATCGGTACTCAGACATTAGATATAGTGAGAAATTATAAAGATGATTTGCAAGTGTTGGCATTGGCTGCAGGTACGAACGTGGCGTTGATGGAGAAGCAAGTCAGGGAGTTTTCGCCTAAGCTGGTGGCTATGTGGAGTGAAGAAGCGGCAAAGGACTTGCGGATTCGACTTGCGGATTTAGATGTGAAAGTCGTGACCGGAATGGAAGGACTTTTGGAAATTGCCACTATGGAAGAAACGGATACATTGGTGACTGCTATTGTAGGTATGATAGGAATCAGACCCACAATAGAAGCGATTAAAAGCGGAAAAGATATTGCACTTGCAAATAAAGAAACCTTAGTATGTGCCGGTCATATTATTATGCCACTAGCAAAAGAATACGGTGTTTCTATTTTGCCGGTGGACAGCGAACATAGTGCCATTTTTCAGTCTTTAAACGGAGAACCGAAGAATAGGATACAGAAGATTTTGTTGACTGCATCAGGCGGACCGTTTCGTGGCAGAACCCCAGAAGAGTTAGTTAATATACAGGTAGAAGATGCCTTGAAGCATCCTAATTGGGCCATGGGAAGAAAGATAACCATTGATTCTTCAACATTGGTTAATAAAGGATTGGAAGTAATGGAAGCAAAATGGTTGTTTGGGGTGGAGCCGGAACAAATACAGGTTGTGGTACATCCCCAAAGCATCATCCATTCCATGGTAGAGTACGTAGATGGTGCAGTGATTGCACAATTAGGTGTTCCGGATATGAAGCTTCCCATTCAATATGCTTTATTTTATCCTGACCGCAGACCTATGTATGAAAGAAAATTAGATTTCTTTGAACTACAGAATATGACTTTTGAAAAACCTGATACGGAAACTTTTTATGGATTGGCATTGGCATATGAAGCGCTAAAAGCCGGAGGAAGTGTTCCTACAGTTTATAATGCGGCAAACGAGAAGGCGGTAGCACTTTTCCTGGAGAGAAAAATTTCTTATTTACAGATACCGGAACTAATCAAGAGGTCTATGGATGCTCATAAGAAGATTTTGAATCCGGATGTGAATCAAATTTTAGAGACAGAAGAAAGTGTTTACGAGCGTATTGCCGGTTGGATTGGTTAATAGATCTAGTAGAAAGAGAGAAAAAAAGTGTCAATTATTATATTTGTTTTGATTTTTGGAATTATTGTGATTGCGCATGAATTCGGACATTTTCTTGTGGCAAAGATGAATGGTATACATGTGGTGGAATTTTCCATTGGTATGGGTCCCACTTTGTTGGCCTTTGGAAAAGGAGAGACTAAATATTCGCTGAAATTGTTACCCATAGGCGGTGCATGTATGTTTGAAGGGGAAGATGGTTTGAACATACAGGAGGGTGAAGAAAGTTCGGGCTCTTTTAACAAGGCAAATGTATGGGCTCGAATAGCAACAGTGTTTGCCGGTCCCTTTTTCAATTTTATTTTAGGTGCAATCATTGCTATGATTATGGTTTCGCTGATGAGGATTGATTTGCCGGTGGTACAAGTGATGGAAAACAGTGCTGCTATGGAAGCGGGATTACAGGATGGAGATAAACTTATTTCATTAAACGGTGAAAAAATATATTTGTTTGATGAATTATTACTGTTTAACCGCATCAACGGAGGAAATACTGCGACAATAGTCTTTGAACGTGACGGCAAAGAGATGGAAACACAATTGACACCATTGTATGATGAGACGGAAGGTCGGCATCTAATAGGTGTAAAATGTGGCGCATTTGCGGAGGAAGAAGGATTTGCCAGATTAAAGTATGCCTGGTATGAGATACGATTTACTGTGCAGCAAACTTATAAGAGCTTATTATTACTTGTGCAGGGGCAAATAAAACGCGATGAAGTGGCAGGCCCTGTCGGTATTGCGAATGTGGTTGGCGAGACTTATGAAGCAACCAAAGAATACGGTGGAGTAACGGTGTTTATTAATATGTTAAACATTATGCTTTTACTTACCATCAATCTGGGCATTTTGAATTTGTTGCCTATTCCGGCGCTGGATGGCGGCAGATTAGTCTTTTTACTGATTGAAGTCATAAGAGGAAAGCCTATACCACCGGAAAAAGAAGGTATGGTGCATTTGGCAGGACTCATTTTCTTTATGGGTCTTATGGTATTCATTTTATTTAATGATATCAGAAACATTTTCGGATAATATATGGAACCGGTCGGTTTCTTTGCCGGCCGGTTCGTATAATCATAATCAAATCTATTTTCATATTTATCATTATTTCAAATTATTTTTCAAAGAACAAAAACTAAATAAGGAGGAATGTCTATGAATTTTAGTTCTCACTATTTGTGGGAAAAAGGACGAGATATGCCTAATAATCCCGTCTCGGTTGTATTACAGCAGGCAGAGTATGGAAAGAGGCAACTGTTATTTGCTTGCGTGTGTGAAAGTCATTTGGAAGGCCGGGAGGCTGTTGAGGAAAGCGGATATTTTTCTGAACGATTAACAGAATGGTTTTACGGGCGATATCTGAAAAATTATGGAAAAGAAAAAGATATTGAAGCAGCTCTAATTGATTTGCAAAGGGAACATAATATGATTTTGCAGGAGTTGGAGCGTGTACACAGAAAGAGGAGGATGAACATAGGGCTACATTTTAGTGTCATTCTTTTGCAGGACGGCAGATTTGCTATGTTTCAGAGAGGAAAGTGTAAAATTCTGCTATTAAATAAGAGGTACAATGTACCGCAAATCAAAATGTGGGAGCAGTTTGATGAAAGTGGGTATTGTCAGGGGAGAATACAGAAAAATATCGGTATATTACTATGTACGGAAAATTTTGCCACAGTAGCCATGCAGGAAACCTATAAAGAGGTTCTCTTTCTGGATAAAAAAGCGGAGGATTGGAGATTGGGTAAGAGATTGACAGAAACCTGGCAGGGAATTGATCAGAAGGAGTCGGTAGGAGCAGTTTATATTCGGACTTTTTAAGGAGGAAGTATATGAATCACATAGAAGAATTTGTGAAAGAAACATATAATATCATAGGCTTGATAGGGCATGGGGCAAAAGCAAGAGTGTATAAAGTGCAGAAGCCGGGGAAGGATTTGTTCTATGCGTTAAAAGTCAGTGAAGATAAGGAGATATTAAGAAAAGAAGCGGGTTTTTTACAAAAAATTTCTGCCAAGATGTTTCCGAGGTTTTTTGATTGGATGGAGGGAAAATATGCTTATTTGATAATGGAGTATATTGAGGGATTTGATTTGCAGGAAATTCTGGATGGCGGAGAGTTGTTTACAGTGGATGAGGCTTTGTGGGTGTTGGAACCGGTTTTGCAGGGATTAAATTATTTACATCAGAAAGAGCCGTATATGGTGTATCGAGACTTGAAACCTGCAAATATAGTGATAGAAACAAGCGGAAGAGTGTGCATTACGGATTTGGGAAGTATATATTGTGATACCATAGGTATTACGGAGGTGCGTACAGGAACTTATGGATATGCACCTGCAGAACAATTTTGGGAGGGAATGAAACCCTTGCCTGATTGGGATGTGTATGCGGCTGGAAAACTCTTAGGATATATGCTTACCGGTAAGAATTCTGCAATCCCGCCTTAGCATGTGGAGGAACTATTTCAAAAGGACAGAAGAATTCCGCCGGCTTTTCGTGAAGTGATTCAAAGATGCGTGAGCGAAAAACAGGAAGCACGTTATGAAAATGCAGGAGAGTTGTTAAGAGCGCTAAAACTGGCAAAAGATACAAGGGTGAAAAAATACTTTAGGAGCGAAGTTGGAAAAATAAAGTATAAAAAATGCATTTGGTTGAGCGAATATCGAAGAATATTTTGACTTTCCATCGAAATGATACTATAATTATCTATAATTGTTTTTTAGATGCTCCGAACAGGTGCAAGGCAAGGAGGAATAATCATATGAAAAAGTTGGAAGAATACGTAAGAAGTATACCGGATTTTCCGGAAGAAGGTATTATTTTCCGCGATGTGACCAGCGTGTTGCAGGATGCAGACGGATTACATTTGGCAATTGATACCATGCAGGATTTGGTAAAAGATTTGGAATATGATGTAGTAGTAGGACCGGAATCCAGAGGTTTTATTTTTGGTATGCCCATTGCATACAACAATAGAAAACCATTTGTTTTGATTCGTAAAAAAGGTAAACTTCCTTGTGAAACAGTATCTATGGAGTATGATTTGGAGTATGGTACGGCAACCATTGAGATGCACAAAGACAGTATCAAACCCGGTCAGAAAGTTCTGATTGTAGATGATTTGGTGGCTACAGGCGGTACCACAGAAGCCATGATTAAATTAATTGAACTTCTTGGCGGTGAAGTGGTAGGAATCGTTGTAATGATTGAACTTGCAGGTTTAGAGGGAAGAAAACGTTTGGAAGGATACAGATTGGATTCAGCAATCTGCTATGAAGGAAAATAGGGATTTAAAAAATTAGCTTTTTGAGGGGCTTTATTGGTATGACAGAAGAAAAAGAATTGCTATTTGTAGAAGGCAGTATTCAAAAGCATAAAGAATTTGTACCTCCCGAGGTCTTGTTTCAGGAGCTTATTAATCGTGTGCAAAAATATCATCCGAGTGATGATATCTCTATGATTGAAAGAGCATATAATATTGCAAAAAATGCCCATGAAGGTCAGGTGCGTAAGTCCGGGGAACCGTATATTGTACATCCTCTTAATGTGGCAATTGTATTGGCCTGCCTGGAAATGGACAAGGAAACTGTGATTGCAGGTATTTTGCATGATGTAGTGGAAGATACTGTTATGACAGAAGAAGATTTGGTGAAGGAATTTGGCGAAGAAGTGGCACTGTTGGTAGACGGAGTTACGAAATTGGAGAAAATTCCTTTGTCACAGAATCATCAGGATAAAGCAGACAGTAAATTAGAAATGCAGGCTGAAAACCTGCGTAAAATGTTCCTTGCCATGGCAAAGGATATCCGAGTGATTATTATTAAACTGGCAGATCGTCTGCATAATATGCGTACCTTAAAATATCAGAAGCCGGAAAGCCAGCAAAGAATTGCCAAAGAGACTTTGGAGATTTATTCCCCCATTGCACAGAGACTTGGTATTTCAAAAATCAAGGTGGAATTGGATGATTTGTCTTTGAAATATTTGGAACCGGATGTGTATTACGATTTGGTGACCAAGATTTCTGCCAGAAAAAGCGAACGTGAAAGATACATCCAAAGTATTGTGGATGAAGTAACAGAGCATATTGATTCGGCAGGTATTAAGGCGCAAATTGATGGTCGTGTAAAGCATTTCTTCAGTATTTACAAGAAGATGAAGAATCAGAACAAGACATTGGAGCAGATTTATGATTTGTTTGCAGTGCGTATTATTGTGGATTCCGTGAAAGATTGTTATGCGGCGTTAGGAGTAATTCATGAGATGTATAAGCCCATTCCGGGACGATTTAAGGATTATATTGCTATGCCAAAGCCTAATATGTATCAGTCTTTGCATACTACGCTGATTGGCTCGAAGGGACAACCCTTTGAAATTCAGATTCGTACCACGGAAATGCATAAAGCTGCAGAATATGGTATTGCGGCTCATTGGAAGTATAAGGATGCTTCTGACGGCAAAAAGGTAGAGGCGCAGGAAGAAGAAAAACTTGTGTGGTTGCGTCAGATTTTGGAATGGCAGCGCGATATGTCCGACAACAGAGAGTTTATGAATTTGCTGAAGAGCGATTTGGACCTGTTTTCGGATAGTGTTTATTGCTTTACACCTACCGGTGAAGTAAAGAATTTGCCGGCAGGTTCAACACCCATTGATTTTGCATACAGTATTCATTCTGCTGTGGGTAATAAAATGGTGGGTGCCCGTGTAAATGATAAATTGGTAACCATTGATTATGTGATTAAGAACGGAGACCGTATTGAGGTTATTACCTCTGCAAACTCTAAGGGACCCAGCCGTGACTGGCTGAATCTGGTAAAGAGTACCCAGGCAAAGAACAAAATCAATCAGTGGTTTAAGGCAGAATATAAAGAAGAGAATATTGTTAAAGGAAAGGAAATGCTGATTACTTATTGTAAGAATAAAGCAATTACACTTTCCAATTTATTAAAGCCTGATTATATGGAAGCCATCCAGCGTAAGTATGGTTTCAGGGATTGGGATGCTGTTTTGGCGGCAATCGGTCACGGCGCCTTGAAAGAGGGGCAGATTGTCAACAAAATGCAGGAGCTTTATGACAGGGACAATAGGAAGGAGATTAGCAATGACGATATCTTAAGAACCATTGCTGAAAGTACTTCAAACAGACCTGTCAAGATGCATTCTAAGAGTGGTATTATAGTAAAAGGAATGACTGATTTGTCGGTTCGTTTTTCCAAATGTTGTTCTCCGGTACCGGGGGATGAAATTGTCGGTTTTGTTACCAGAGGTCGAGGCATTTCCATTCACAGAACGGACTGCGTAAATGTGATGAATTTGCCGGATATTGATAGAGAGAGACTCATTGATGCTGACTGGCAGATTCCTGAAGATGCTGCGCATTTCGAGAAGTACATGGCGGAAATAATGATTTATGCAAATAATCGCCATGGCTTGTTAGCGGATATTTCAAAGGCATTAACAGAGAAAAACATCAATATTATGTCCATGAATTGCAGAATCAACAAGCAGGATATTGCTACTTTACAAATGAATTTTGAAATAACGGGAAGAGACGAATTGATTCGCGTAATTGATAAAATTCGCGGCATTGAGAGCGTAATAGACATAGAAAGGACTGTTGGATAATGTCGGACGTAAAAATTGGAAGAATGATGATTGGTTCCTATCAGACCAATTGCTACTTTTTGTTTCGGGAAGAGACAAAAAAGGCAATTGTCATAGACCCTGCTGATAACGGAAAACTCATCTTTGATAAATTGACGCAGAATGGTTTTTCAGTAGAGGCAATTTTGCTGACACATGGTCATTTCGACCATATCTGGGGCTCTAAAGAACTTCGGGAATTGTCCGGTGCTAAGATTTATGCATTGGATAAGGAACAGACTTTGTGTGAGAGCGTGGATAACAATCTTTCTGCTATGGTGGGCAGAGCTTATACCGTAGTACCGGATGAATACGTGACAGATGGTGCAGAGCTTACTTTTGATACGATTTCTTTTAAGGTAATTGCAACGCCCGGACATACTATCGGAAGTTGCTGTTACTATGTGGAAAAAGCGGATATTCTGATTAGCGGAGATACGCTTTTTCAGGAATCTACCGGACGTACGGACTTCCCTACAGGAAGTATGAGCAGTATTGTCCGTTCCATTCGGGAAAAGTTATTTGTTTTGCCGGATGAAACTAAAGTATATCCGGGTCATGGAGATAGTACCACAATCGGGTATGAAAAGAAGTATAATCCTTTTGTGGCAGAGTAGAGGGTTTTAAGCTAAAAGTTACTCCGGTCCTCATTACAGGCTGTTTTGCGCAAGTCCTCGGACGCAAGATTTTCTAATATTTTCAAATAATACTAAAAGCAGAGCTAAAAATCTCAAACTCGCTACGCTCAGACATGTGAGATTTTTAGCTCTAACATATTATTTTGAAAATATAAGAAATACTAAGCATCCTGCGGGAGCATGCAAAACAGCCTGTAATGAGGGCCGAAGATACATTTATGTATAAAGAAAAGGGAAAAAGATGCTGGCAGTTAAATTAAATTTGGCAAATTATGAATATGATGTACATTCTCTGGTGAAGGCTTTTTACCCGGAGGAAACAGTGAAAGTGATAACTCCTGAGACAAAGAAAGAAACTGCAGAAGAGGTTATGAAGGAAGCCGGAAGTGCCCTTTTGGAAATCGTCTTGGAGGAGGATGGTGCAAGTGTTGCTTGTTCCGGAAATCTTCATGATTGGAAATATGCGGAAGGTACGGAACGCTTTAAGGATGGTTTTAAGAAGTTTTTGTACAGAGTACTGTGCAAAGAAACCGCTAAGGAGCTTCCTTGGGGGAATCTGACCGGTATCCGCCCCACCAAGATTGCTTATGGTATGTTGGAGGAAGGCAAGACTGATGAGGAGATTTCTGAGTTCTTAAAAGAGTCTCATTATGTTAGCGAGGAGAAAATTGCTTTAAGCTTGGATATCGCCAAGAGAGAGAGGGAATTGCTTTCAGATATTCACTACGAAGGTGGCTACAGCCTGTATATTGGTATTCCTTTTTGCCCGACTACTTGTTTGTATTGTTCTTTTACCAGTTATCCTATTGCAGGATATCGTAAGCTGGTAGAAGATTATGTGGAATGTGTGATTAAGGAAATGGACTATGTGTCTAAGAAATATGCTCATAAAATACTGGATTCCGTATATATTGGCGGTGGTACCCCCACTACCTTGGAAGCAGAGCAGTTGGACAGACTCATTACGGCTTTGAAAGAGAAGTTTGATTTCTCTACCGTGAAGGAATTTACGGTGGAGGCAGGTCGTGCAGACAGCATCACCAGGGAAAAACTGGAGGTACTTAAGAAGCATCAGGTAGACCGAATCTCCATCAATCCCCAGACCATGAAACAGGAGACCCTGCAGATTATCGGCAGAAGACATACTGTGGAGCAGGTGGTGGAGGCTTACAAGCTGGCTAGGGAAATCGGTTTTGAGAATATCAATATGGACCTGATTTTGGGACTTCCCGGGGAGCTGGAGGAAGATGTGCAAAATACTATCGACAGAGTGGTAGAATTGGCACCGGATAGTCTGACCGTGCATTCCTTGGCTATTAAGAGAGCTTCCAAGCTGAGTCAGTGGATTTTGGAGCATGGTGTGAAAACACTTCACAATACGGATGAAACCATGAAAATTGCAGCTGGCGGTGCGAAGAAACTGGGCATGAATCCCTATTATTTATATCGCCAAAAAAATATGTCCGGTAATTTTGAAAATGTAGGCTATGCAAAACCCGGGAAATATGGCTTGTACAATATTTTGATTATGGAAGAGAAGCAGACTATTGTAGCATTAGGTGCAGGCAGCATCAGCAAGGTAGTCTTGCCGGATGGACGTATAGAACGTTGCGATAATGTAAAGGACGTGGCACTGTATATTGAGAAGATTGATGAGATGCTGGAACGGAAAGAGAAGCTGTTTGCTCTTGACAGCAGTCAGTAAAAATCTTAATATAGAAAAGATAGAAAAGTACTAAAAAAATTGCGTAAGAAATAGCTATGCGCAAGAAACAGGAGAAAGAAGTATGGCACTGAGTAAGAAACCGGTTACCGGTATGAAGGATATTTTGCCGGAGGAAATGCAAATTCGTGACTATGTCATAGGTGTGATTAAGGAGACCTATGGCAAGTTCGGATTCACCTCCATTGAGACTCCTTGTATGGAGAATATTGCCAACCTGACCAACAAGCAGGGTGGCGACAATGAGAAGCTGATTTTCAAGATTTTAAAGAGAGGCGAGAAGTTGAATGTGGAAGCGGCTACTACTGAGGAAGAAGTGGTAGATGGAGGCTTACGTTACGATTTGACAGTGCCGTTGGTACGTTATTATTCCAACAATTCTGCAAATTTGCCTTCGCCTTTTAAGGCATTGCAGATGGGGAATGTATGGCGTGCAGACAGACCGCAGAGAGGCCGTTATCGCCAGTTTATGCAGTGTGATATTGATATTTTGGGTGAACCTTCGAATCTGGCTGAAATTGAGCTGATTTTGGCGACTACCACTACCATTGGTAAGCTGGGCTTCAAGAATTTTCAGATTCGCATTAATGACCGTCAGATTCTGAAGGCCATGGCTGCGTACAGCGGCTTTGCAGAGGAGTCCTATGACAGCGTATTTATTACTTTGGATAAGATGGACAAGATTGGTCTGGATGGTGTAAAGGAAGAGTTAATCGGCAATGGTTTTGCAGAAGAAGCGGTAGAAAAGTATTTGAATCTTTTCAGTGAGCTTGAGAAGAAAGAGAGCGCAGGAGATAAGGTGGCATATCTGGCAAATACACTGGAAGGTGTACTGGCTCAGGATGTACACGAAGGTCTCTTAGAGATTATTAACAGCGTAGAGGCTACCAAGAACGCTGAGTTTGATATGGTATTTGATGCTACCCTTGTGCGTGGTATGTCTTACTACACCGGTACCATTTTTGAAATTGCCATTCCGGAATTTGGCGGAAGTTGCGGCGGCGGCGGACGTTATGACAAGATGGTAGGAAAATTTACCGGTAATGATGTGCCCGCTTGCGGTTTTTCTATCGGTTTTGAGCGTATCGTACTGCTTCTTATGGAAAGCGGCTTCAAGGTACCTACACAGCCCAAGAAGAAGGCGTTCCTGATTGAAAAGGGAGTAGGCGGTGAAGAACTTTGCAAGGTAATCGGACAGGCTCAGGAAGCCCGTAAGGAAGGCTTACAGGTACTGGTTGCCCGTATGAATAAGAATAAGAAGTTCCAGAAGGAACAGTTGATGAAGGAAGGCTACGAAGATTTCGTGGAATTCTATAAGGATCCGTTGAAGAACTAATTTGAAATAGTAGATATGCGGTTCAAATCGATAAAGATTTGGTAAGAACCCAAGGAGGAAAATTATGGCAGAGTCAATGAAGGGCTTAAAAAGAAGCCACAGATGTGCAGAATTAAATGCATCAAATGTAGGCGAAACCGTAACCGTAATGGGCTGGGTACAGAAACAGCGTAACAAGGGCGGTATTATTTTCGTAGATATGAGAGACAGAAGCGGTTTGCTTCAGGTGATTTTTGAAGAAACCGATTGTGGTAATGAAAATTTTGAGAAAGCATATCATTTACGTAGCGAATTTGTAATCGCGGTAGTAGGTAAGGTGTGCAAGAGAGAGGGTGCTGTAAACGAAAATCTGGCAACCGGAGAGATTGAAATCCGTGCTACCGAGCTTCGTGTATTATCCGAGGCAGAAACCCCTCCGTTCCCTATTGAGGCAGATTCCAAGACTAAGGAAGAATTGCGTTTGAAGTATCGTTATCTGGACTTAAGAAGACCGGATATTCAGAATAATTTAATCTTAAGAAGTAAGATTGCTACCACTACCAGAGCGTTCTTAGCAGAGGAAGGCTTCTTAGAGATTGAGACTCCCATGCTTTGTAAGTCCACACCGGAAGGGGCAAGAGATTATTTGGTGCCCAGCCGTGTGCATCCGGGACATTTTTATGCATTGCCCCAGTCTCCTCAGATTTTCAAGCAGTTACTCATGTGCTCCGGCTATGACAGATACTTCCAGCTGGCGAAGTGCTTCCGTGATGAGGACCTTCGTGCGGACAGACAGCCGGAATTTACCCAGGTGGACTTGGAAATGTCTTTCGTAGATGTGGATGATGTCATCGATGCTACCGAAAGAATGGTACAGAGAGTTTGTAAAGAAGCAATCGGCTTGGAGGTACAGCTTCCTATTAAGCGTATGACCTGGCAGGATGCCATGGATCGTTTCGGTTCTGACAAGCCGGATACCCGTTTCGGTATGGAATTAACCGATGTTTCTGAAGTAGTAAAAGGTTGTGGTTTTGGTGTATTTACAGGCGCTATTGAAAACGGCGGTTCTGTAAGAGGTATTACCGTAAAAGGACAGGCAGAAATGCCTCGTAAGAAGATTGATGCCCTGACTGCTTTTGTAAAGGATTACGGCGCAAAGGGTCTGGCTTATCTTTCTATTCAACCCGATGGCAGCTACAAGTCTTCTTTTGCAAAGTTTATGACAGAAGAGGAATTAAAGGCTCTTTCAGAGGCTATGGGGGCAGAAGCGGGAGATTTAATGTTCTTTGCAGCAGATAAGAACAGCGTGGTTTGGGCTTCCCTTGGTGCTCTTCGTATTGAAGTGGCTAAACAGCTTGATATGATTGACAATGACAGATTCGACTTCCTGTGGGTAACAGAGTTCCCGCTCCTTGAGTGGAATGAGGATGAGAACCGTTTCGTTGCAATGCATCATCCTTTTACCATGCCCATGGATGAAGATTTACAGTATTTAGATACCGATCCCGGCAGAGTACGTGCAAAGGCTTATGATATCGTATTAAACGGTGTTGAGCTGGGTGGCGGTAGTGTGCGTATTTTCCAGAGCGATGTACAGGAGAAGATGTTTGAGGTATTGGGCTTTACCAAGGAAGACGCTTATGAAAGATTCGGCTTCCTTCTGAATGCATTTAAGTACGGTGTGCCCCCTCATGCAGGTTTGGCAATCGGTTTAGACAGATTTGTAATGCTTTTGGTAAAGGCTGACAATATCCGTGAAGTAATCGCGTTCCCGAAGGTGAAGGATGCATCCTGTCTTATGACAGAGGCTCCCGGCCTGGTAGATGACAAGCAGCTGGATGAATTGCAGATTGCGCTGGCACTGATAGAAGAGACAACACAAGAGTAAGCGTAGATTGGGTACTTATGATAAATAAAGAGTAAGGGATATACTATTTCTACCCATGAAACCAATGATGGTATCATGGGTAGAATTGTTTGGGTAAAAGTTATGAAACTATACATAATGGATGTGGACGAATATAAAAAGAGAGAGGCAATCAAGAAAGGAACACCCCTTATGAAAGTGCAGCATCAAGCAGGGGAATATATGCTTCGTCAGGCCTTGGGGGATGTTTTTGACCAGGTAGTGTTTACAAAAGATGCTTACGGGAAACCATATATTGTCGGTAAACCGATTTATTATAATATTTCCCATTCGGGTCAATATGTTGTATTGGTAATTTCAAATACTGATGTAGGTGTGGATGTGCAGCTGAAAAAGAAGGCCCAGAGAAGGAAACTCGCAGAGAGATTTTTTTCTAAGAGAGAACAGGAAATGGTCAAAACGGACAAGGAAAACGGAGAACATTTTTATCGTATTTGGTGCAGAAAAGAAGCCTATGGAAAATATTTGGGGGTTGGTTTGAATGAAGCCATATTACTTGCAAATATGTATTCTGAAATACCGGACGTGGAATTTCATGACTTGGATGTAGTGCCGGGTTACGGATTGTGTATTTGTAGCGGAAAGGGAGAAAACCTTGAAGAGATTGTTAATATTTTTGAAGGATTATAAAAAGGAAACAGTATTGGCGCCTTTGTTTAAGTTGTTGGAGGCGTGCTTTGAGCTGTTTGTTCCCTTGGTTATTGCCGGGATTATTGACAAAGGAATACCGAATGAAGATACCGGTTATATATTGAAGATGGGGGGCTGGTTGTTGGCTCTGGGTATTGTAGGGCTGATTAGTGCTGTGACAGCGCAGTTTTTTGCTGCAAGAGCGGCAGTGGGATTTGCGACCAAGCTTCGAAAAGCCTTGTTTGAACATATTCAGGGCTTGAATTTTACAAATATTGACAAAGCAGGAACTGCCACATTGATTACCAGAATGACCGCGGATGTAAATCAGTGTCAGAATGGTGTGAATATGGTACTGCGTCTCTTTTTACGTTCCCCGATTATTGTATTCGGCGCCATGATTATGGCATTTACCATTGATGTAAAATCAGCGCTTATTTTTGTGGTAGCTATTCCGGTACTTGCTGTTGTTGTGTTTGGCATTATGGTGATTACCATGCCGTTGTATCGTAAGGTACAAGGCAGTTTGGATAAGGTGTTGGGGACTGCCAGAGAAAATTTGACGGGTGTACGTGTGATTCGGGCATTTCATCAGGAAAAACGTGAAGAAGAGCAGTTTCGTAAGCAAAACGATGTGTTGGCAGAAGCCCAGATGCGTGTAAGTAAAATCAGTGCCATTATGAATCCACTCACTTATGTGGTGGTAAACGGAGCTATTATTGCTTTGATTTATACCGGCGCTGTTCGGGTAAATATAGGAAAATTGAGCCAGGGTGACGTGGTGGCTATTTTGAATTATATGTCCCAGATTTTGGTAGAACTTGTGAAGCTTGCGAACCTGATTGTGTTGGTGACCAAGGCGGCAGCCAGTGCAGACCGAGTAGCATCGGTATTTGAGATTACCAATGCACCTGTTTTGGCAGGAGAAAGTCGTAACAGAACAGAAGGAAAGGTTCCCTTTTTGGAGTTTGACCATGTATCACTCACCTATGAAGGGGCCGGGGATGAAACCCTGCATGATATGCATTTCACGGTAGAAGAAGGGGAAACGGTAGGCGTTATCGGTGGTACGGGCTCCGGTAAGAGTTCTTTGGTAAATTTGATTCCGGGATTTTACCCGGTAACGGAAGGTTCCATTCGTTTAAATGGTACAGATATTAAGGAAATAGCAGAAGATACCCTGCGTGAGCAGATTGGTGTAGTTCCCCAAAAGGCAGTATTGTTTAAAGGCAGTATAAGAAGTAATATGCAGTGGGGAAAAGCAAATGCGACAGATGAGGAAATGTGGCAGGCGATTGACCTTGCGCAAGCCAGAGAAGTGGTAGAAGGCAAGGAAGGTAAGTTGGATGCGGAAGTGGCTCAAAACGGCAAGAATTTTTCCGGCGGACAGAGACAGCGTCTTACCATTGCCAGAGCCTTGGTGCGTAAGCCTAAGATTCTTATTTTGGATGATAGTGCGTCGGCATTGGATTATGCTACGGATGCCAATCTTCGTCGTGCCATTCGCAGTTTAGAAGGAAATATGACGACCTTCATTGTTTCGCAAAGAGCATCTTCCATCATGCATGCAGACAAGATTATTGTATTGGATGACGGAGAAATTGCTGGTTTGGGTACCCATGATGAACTTTTGAAAAACTGTGAGGTTTATCAGGAAATATATTATTCTCAATACCCGGAGGAGAGACCTGCCGGCACTTATGCGACCACACAGGCGCAGATGGCTAAAGGAGGTGCTGTAAATGTCTAAGACAACCAAGAATGCATCTCAAAAAGGAACCATCGGGAAGATTCTGCGTTATATCCGTAAGTATTGGGTTTTGGTGGGCGTTTCTTTAGTACTGGCAGCGCTTACAGTGGCATTTACCCTCTATATTCCGATATTAACCGGTGATGCGGTGGATTTGATTGTAGGAAAGAATGATGTAGATTTCCAAGCCATATTTGGAATTATGAAGCAAATTGCGGTGGTTATGATTTTGACAGCCATTGCGCAGTGGGTTATGAATACTTGTAATAATTATATCACTTATCATGTGGTTCAAGACATTCGTCAGGATGCTTTTGCCAAACTGGAGATTCTGCCCTTAAAGTATCTGGACAGACAATCCTATGGTGATATTGTAAGTCGTATTATTGCAGACGTGGATACCTTTGCAGACGGATTGCTCATGGGCTTTACACAGTTGTTTACCGGTGTGATTACCATTGGGGGAACTTTGGTGTTTATGTTACTTACCAATATTCCCATTACTTTGGTGGTGGTATGTATTACCCCGGTATCCTTCCTGGTAGCGAAATTTATTGCAAAGAGCACCCATAATATGTTTAAGCTTCAGTCGGAAACACGAGGAGAGCAGACAGCCTTAATTGAGGAAATGATTGGCAATCAGAAGATTGTTAAGACTTTCTCGCAGGAAGAGGAAGCCATAGAACGTTTCGATGAAATCAATGAGCGTTTGGGAGAGTGTTCCCTTCGGGCAACTTTCTTTTCTTCCCTGACCAATCCGGCTACTCGCTTTGTGAACAGCTTGGTATATGCCGGTGTGGCTGTGTTTGGTGGTTTTGTGGCCATTAAGGGCGGTGCTGCGAGCGGTATTACAGTGGGACGTTTGTCTTGTCTGTTAAGTTATGCAAATCAGTATACAAAGCCTTTTAATGAAATTTCCAGTGTTATTACAGAACTTCAGAATGCATTGGTGTGTGCTTCCCGCATTTTTGAATTAATCGAAGAGGAACCACAGATACCGGATGCAGAAGATGCCAGAGTGTTAGAGGATGCGCAGGGAAATATTACATTGGAGGATGTATATTTCAGTTATGTACCGGAAAAGAAGTTGATTCAGGACTTTAGTTTAGCAGTAAAACCCGGACAGCGTGTGGCAATCGTAGGTCCTACGGGCTGTGGTAAAACTACCGTAATTAATCTGCTTATGCGTTTTTATGATGTAAACAGCGGCAGTATTCAGGTGGATGGCACGGATATCCGGGAGATGACCAGAGGATCTCTTCGAACCAATTTCGGTATGGTACTGCAGGAAACATGGTTGAGAAGCGGAACCATCATGGATAATATTCGAATGGGTAAGCCGGAGGCCACTAAAGAAGAGGTTATGGAAGCTGCCAAGGCAGCGCATGCTCATGGCTTTATTAAACGTTTGCCACAGGGATATGATACGGTAATCAATGAGGATGGAGGAAGTCTTTCTCAAGGACAGAAGCAGCTTCTCTGTATTGCAAGGGTTATGCTTTGCTTGCCGCCTATGCTGATTTTGGACGAGGCGACATCTTCTATAGATACCAGAACGGAGCTTCGTATTCAGAATGCTTTCAGTCGCATGATGGAAGGAAGAACCAGCTTTATCGTAGCTCATCGTTTGTCTACCATTCGGGAAGCTGATATAATTTTGGTAATGAAGGATGGTAATATTATCGAACAGGGCAATCATGAAGAATTATTAAAGCAGGGCGGTTTTTATGCGCAGTTGTACCGCGCGGGTACGGCAAAATAAAAATTGTACCTAAAATAAGCAAAATAAAGGTTTACAACTTGGAAAATATATGATAATATAACCAAGTATGAGTTCAGCCGATGCTCAGATTTGGGACACTCCGACCCGGTCTTGGTATTTGGTGAGTTTAAATTATAGGAGGAAACAAAAATGATTTCTAAAGAGAAGAAACAGGCAATTATTAAAGAGTATGGCAGATGCGAAGGCGACACAGGTTCACCTGAAGTACAGATCGCAGTATTATCTGCAAGAATCGCAGAGCTTACCGAGCACTTAAAGAGCAATCCTAAGGATCATCATTCACGCCGTGGTATGTATATGATGGTTGGTCAGAGACGTGGTCTTTTGGATTACTTAAAGAGAACTGACCTTAACAAGTATCGTGAATTAATCGAGAAGTTAGGTATCAGAAAGTAATTGACTTGTAAGGCGGCGGAATGTCCGATTGATTCGGCTTCCCCCGTCTTTTTGTGTATACAATGAGCCGTGCAGATGCCGGCGAGTGGTATATTATGATACAAGTAACCAAGCGGATAGGGTGTTTTGCCCGAGACCGCTGAAAAGAATATATGGTAAAATGAGCCTTGCAGAGCTCTGCATGTATGCAGAGAGCTTTATAAGGCGAATGCTTTCATCGAGCCGAAAGGCGAGATGAGTAAATGTGTTTTTTTCAGTAGTTTCGGTAGCCCCTATCTGTTACAAAACAAACAGTCGTAAAACGACAAAAGGAGGAGCTATGTTTAATACTTTTACAATGGAACTTGCAGGCCGTACCTTACGTGTAGACATTAACCGTGTAGGTAAGCAGGCAAATGGTTGTGCATTTATGCAGTATGGTGAGACTACCGTACTTTCTACAGCAACCGCATCAG
>JAZNQI010000134.1:0-12989 GCA_045590095.1 Acetatifactor sp.
GTGTCGGTGTCGGCTTTGGTGTCTCTGTAGGTACCGGTGTCGGTGTCGGCTTTGGTGTCTCTGTAGGCACCGGTGTCGGTGTCGGCTTTGGTGTCTCTGTAGGTACCGGTGTCGGCGTCGGCTTTGGTGTAGCCGTGGGTACCGGTGTCGGTGTTACATTCCCCATTACCATACCACCGCCTCTGCCATCATACACATTTCCCGCTATCGGTATATCTGCCGAATCTTTTCCTTCATCCGGCTTATCTCCAAAATTATCAGTAATAACAAAATTAATATTGTTATTTGCCTCTGTTAGCTCATACACCTGAAACTTAGGATAATCACTAAGGCCTATTGCAGTATTTGTAAATACAAACTCATTTACAGTCCTAAACTGCTCTGTATCAAGAAATAAATATCCGTTTCCATCCTCTTCATAGGCATATATAATAATATTATTACCTTCGGCATTGCCATTCGTTTGTCTTTGATTTTCCGGGCTCAATTGTTCCGCATTACTAATACCGCTTGCACTAAAACTACCATTGTAAGTCGATAATTCCATTGTTTCACGCATCATCCAAAGTGCCATGATATCTGCAGGAGCCTGCCCCCATTTCACTCCGGCCTGATAATCTCCTACAATCATACCATCTTGGAATATGCCCTGCTCATGGAATACATCCCCTGTAGATGCAATACAAATCCATGAATCAAAAGTTCCTTGGTACTGGCCGTCAGAAACACTGGTCTGAACTCCTTGCAAAGTGTTTTTCGTCTGTTGAATCACATATACTTTGTCGCCTGTCTGTTTCCAAATAGATGTGTACTTTTGATTGTATTCGTTATAGCCCACTTCCAAATACAGAATTGTACCGTTATTCTCCCTATAATAGCTTCTTTTACCTTCGGCAAGCTTTGGCATCATAGCATAAAACCACTCATCCGAAAATAACATACTGATGCTTTCATTAGCATACTCCGGTGTACTCAAATTCTGAATTAACAAATCCAGCTGTTGTGCCATCGCCGCTTCTTCTGCTGCATTCACAGTGATTTCCTGTAACATTCCATATGCTTCTGCATCGTTATTTAAATGATAGCATAATTCTAAAACATCTCTTGCATCTTTATTACGATTGTCCTTCGCATACAAACGTGCCAAAGACTTATAATCGTCTGCCCCAAAAGTTCCCTGTGCATATTTCTCTTCCAACACCTGAATTTCAGGCAGTTCTATAATTGTATGCTCTTGGGGCAAAATGGGTTCTCCCACGACGTTAATTGGTTTATTTGCCTCTCCGCCTGCTCCAAACGAAAATTCGTCACTTCCGCAAGCCACCAAAGAAAACAATGCAATGCTTAAGATTCCTATCCTCTGCATTATTCTTTTAATCATGTAGTCTCCTCTTATTCTTCAACCAGCGTCTTCTCTTGTTCACCAATTGGCTCTACGGCATTCGCTATCAGTTGCTTCAAGAATAAATACTCATCCGTTCCTTCTTTGTATAAGTTCATGGCTAAAGTCAGTTCGGCCAAATCATACACACTCTTATGCACAATAGGTCCATAAATAATGATTTCATCGTTACCACTCTGAAGAACAGCATATCCTCTGAATGCATAATCTATTTTATATCGTACAGCCGGCAAACCTTCTAATAACGCAGTAAAACGATGTCTGCCGTTCACAGTTTCAAAGACCAGATCAATATTATTTCCATCTTTATCAACACCATATGACATGCTTGCAACTACATTTTCGCCACCTTTTATCAAAGGATAAACGTCTCTGTAGCCATTTGCCATAATAAGAGTACCGTATTCTTTTAATTTATATCCTGCCAATCCCGTACTCGTCAAAGCTTCTTTGGTTTCTACGGCAATCCCCATTTTACAACGAATTCCTGCACTTCCCGCGACGCGAATGGAGAATCCGTGGTATGAAAGTAAATCTTTGAACGCCTTCACTTCCGTTGCTGTGTAAGACTTACCGTTAGAACTGAGTTTCCACACCGACATTCCCACCGGATTTCCTGCATCATCATATTGATACATAGTAGCTGTTTTAGCATCGAAATCTGCTGCTTCTATAATATAATATCCATTTCTTTTCTGAGCCGCATAAGCAACACCGTCTAAATAAATCTGAGCGTCTGAATATCCGGTCAAAGCATTCAGCACAACCCTTTTTGACTCAGTGGGCAAAGGACAGCTATCCGGCATGTTATTATATACCGGAATCTTGAAAATAAACATATTATCTACTGCCCCAACTTCATTGTATAGATTGTATATTGTCTTCGCTTCACTGGATGGTGCACACATATTCTGCATATACTGATGCCAGTACATACCGTTATTGCTGGCATCTACATCAAATTTCTGCAAATACAATGTATCCTGTCCTTTAGTGATGTAATTAGATCCTAAAATCTTCGCACCAAAATGTAGAGAATAATATGGGTTATCCCAAGGCGGATTTGCATTTTTAGCATATTTTAAACCACTTTCAATTACCTGTTTATCGTTGGTTCCGCTGGCACCAATATTAAAATAATTATAATAGCCTTCATAACCCGGATATGTTCCTGATATAAGCGGAGAAGTACCCTTTCCTTGTTCCTGATATACTCTGCTCGCTAAATGGAACGGACTAATATTCATTTCTTTCCCGATAATTCTGAAGGCATATGCGTAAGTGCCGACCCATTGCGGAACATTTCCCTTCATAAATGTATTATTCAAAAAATTCTGTAATGCCGGTTCACTGCCTTCATGGTACTGCGCATTATAAGATAACAATTCAAACTGGAAAATGCTGTTTTCATTCAAACCGTTTCTCGGATCCAAATAATACTCTAATGCTTCTTTTGACGGATAAGACCAGCCATTGCTGTACTTTCCTTCTGCCAAATGTCCTCCCATAGAGGTAGGGACCAAACTTCTGCCGCCGTATATTTCTTCTGCAACTACCGTATTCCAGTTCAAACCTGTATCCATTTTTACAAACACCCAATTAGGATGTTTCTGCTTTAACGCAAGCAATGATGCCCGGTAACTTTCCGGAAAAGCCAGAATATCTGCCGGAATTTCACCTGCATGTATTCCCTCTTCCGCTTTAGATACAGAATATACTTTTTTCTCTTGAGCAAATTCCTGCTCCCATGCCAAAAACAGTTCATCTGAGCATGCGATATATTTTCTCTCGATATATCCTGTATATTCCACATCATTCACACAGAAAATCACTTTTATCCAAGGATTCCCCAGCGAATCCACTTCAAATCCACCCACAATTACAGTTTGACCGCTGGCTACCGTTGTAACTGCAGCACTATTACTTGAAGGTTCTATACGTACAGGGTATTTATCCACCAGATAAACCAGTGCCATAATATCCTTTGTAAGCACAATATTCTGCATGGATTCTTTTGCTTCCTCATATGTATCTTGTTCTTCTGTCACACTCGCCTTTGCCTCATAACTAAGTTCTGGTGCGAAAAGCATAATGCCTGCCAACATTGCTGCAAGGATTCTAATGATAACTTTCTTCATTTGTCACCTCAATACCTTATCTGTGTCAATTTACAGTTTCTTCAAACATCTGTATGTACTTTTGTACTGCATACTCCAATGCATACTTCTCAAATGGTATGACCTCCTCCGGCAAAGTCATAGCGTACTGCATTTTTTCTTTCCAATCTTCTACTGCAAAAGGATCATCCACATAAACCCCCTTGCCGCAGGTAACTTCCTTTAAACAGGTCTTGTCCGTCATTACAACTCTTTTTCCTCTGCGCATGGCCTCAATGGGGGGCATTCCGAATCCCTCAAAGACACTTGGAAACAAAAAAAGCCTACAGTGCTCGTAAAGGCTGTCTCTCTCTTCATCTGAAACAAAGCCCGTAAGTATCACTTTCTCCGACAAACCGTACTCGTTTAATAAATCTCCCAGTTTCCCGCTCTGATCTCCGACACCGCTTAATACAAGCTTTTCTTCTCCCTTCCATTCCTTCATTACTTTCAAAAGAGTCCCCAGATTCTTATGGGGTAACAAAGCACTGACACAATAGAAATATTTCCCGTCCTCTATGCCATACTTCTCAGACACCTGCTCAAAAACACCCTCTGTATGATTGGAGATAATTGGATTATAAATGCGAACCGTTTTCCCTTCTGCAAAAGGATAATTCTTTATCAGGTCTGCCTTTCCATAATCCGATAAAACCACGATACGCTTGGATGTCTTACATGCATATCTCCAGCACCATTTAAAAAACTGAAGTCGCCCAAAAGTAAAATACTCCGGATAATGTAATCCCTGTAAATCATGTATAACCGTTACATAGGGAATCTTGCTCCCCCAAGATATGGGCTTACTGTAAACCGGGATAAACATCAATTCTATATTACACTTTTTAGCTTTTTTGTCCAAATGTAAATTTTCCCACATAATACGTTTAGACTGTTTTTCATACTTTGTGGGACATATTTCCAGCTTCATATTTGGAACATCCCGGTATTTTCCAAAACTGTCTGCGTTATCTTCAGTAACAAATAAAATATACTCATGCTTTGTATCATACGAAGCAAAACCATCCAGCATATTTCTTGTATATGATTCTGTTCCTCCGCAGATTCCCGGGCGTATCCACAATAAGTCAATTCCTATTCGCATTTATACTCTCCATAATGTGAAACAACTCCTTTTCAAATGCCTGCACGGAAAAATGTTCTTCATAGAAGTGTCTCATTCTCAATCGAAGTTCTTCCTGTTCACTTACCTTCATCAAAACATTTGTATCAAAAGGATAATTTACACCAAATCCATTTTCCTCAATAATATCATGGGTATCCCCTTTAATATTATTAATCATAGGCAATCCTATCGCAAAATAGTCCATACTTTTCATAGTTAATCCTACAAAAACACTGTCTTTCATAATATTCAAACCGAAATGGCATCGCGATAAAATTTTTCCTTTTTCGGAATCATCAAAAACAATTCCGTGATATTCAACCTCAGCACCTGCCGTCTTCGCACTTTCCAACAACAGTTCTTTACGTTCCCCGCCACCGATTACATGCAATTTTACCTGCATACGTTCTGACAGTTGTGCAATAATCTTCTCTATCACTTCAATATCGATAATATTGTTAATGGAACCCAAATAACAAAGTTCCATACAATCTCTGCTTCGTTCTCCTGTTTGTATCGGGGTTGTCTGTCTTTTTGCGAAATACAAATTAAACAATTTGTCCCTATCTACATAATCCTTTATTTTCTCCTGATATAAGCAGCATTCCGTAACCACTGCATCTGCATATTTCAGGTTTTTATTCCTCAATTTTTTCCACCGGGTGAGTGGCCATATTCTTTCCGCGCTTCGTAAGGGCATTGTTTCCGGCCACATATCAATTACGTCAAATATCATGCACACCCTGCCATACTTCTGCTTCAAGTCCGCCATTCTTTTCGTAAGAGAATTAGGCGGCAGCATTACCCAGATCATATCTATTTGTTCTATCTTTTCTTCCAGCAGAGAATATACTTTTTTTGCAAAATCTGCATGGGATGCCAGTCTGCCAACGGATAAGTTTTTCTGATAGGGCTTTGTGCTTACCAAATGAAAATTCTTAGGTGCGGACGTTCTTTTGCACTTTTTGAAGTGACAATAATCCGCCGTATAGACTGTTACATTATTTCCGGTATTTTCAAAAAATGCCTGCAACAACTCTACTCTGTTTTCATAAGTTTCAAAACAATTAACAATGACTATTTCCACCGGTTTCTCCTAATCTTTTTTCGCACCTGTTCCGCATTCCGTACGCTTAATACTTTCACCAAAATCATACAATTGATAATCTCCGATCTCATGACTGATACTTTGCTCATAAGAAATATTGCCAAATGCTTTTCCGGCAAGTGCTCCTATTTTACCCGGGCATTTTGCCGCTATTTTCACAAAAGGATTCAGCCATCTGCACAAACGGATTTTTTTACCGTGACAGGCAGCAATTATCCTAACCATTTCATCCGTAGAACTGTATTCTTTGTTCTGCGGATAGAAAACACCACCCTTTTCACTCTCCGCGAGCAATCTGATAAATTCGCAAAAATTCTCGATATACAACATGCTTCGCTCATTCTTTAACGCAGGAAATACCGGTAATTTGCGAGCCATTTTTGCTAATTGCACATAGTTTCCTTTACAACCTTTTCCGTAGAGAAACGGTGCTCGTACTATGGCCACCCGAAAATCCTCTGTCTGCATTTTTCGAAGACTTCGCTCAGCCTGCCACTTGCTATCACCGTAAAAATTAACCGGCGCAGGCTTAGAGTCTTTTGAAAGGCGCTTTTTCTTACCAATCGGCGCGCTCTCCCCATATACAATAATACTACTCATATATATAAATTGTTTGACTCCGGCATCTTTCGCCTTCCGGGCTGTTTCTGCCGCCAATTCACAATTTATCAAATAATATGCTTCTTTTTCTTTTTCCGTCACTTTTGCTACATCTGCATGGGCAATTCCGGTCACATGAAAAACAGAATCATATACACTAAAATCAAGTTCCTTCCACGCTTCTCCTCTTTGCGAAACGGTATCCACCTGATATTGCGTCTTTTCATGCAATCGGCTATATTGGTTCAAATAGGCTTCCACATTTGTCCCCAGATAGCTCCCTGCTCCCGTAATCAATATTCTTTTCACGTGAATATCACCCTCTCGTCTTTGACTTACTACCGGTTCCGCCTTCTACAACGCCTTTTGCTCCCAATACACTTATAAATGTTCCGAAGAAACATCTGATATCCATCAGAAAGCTCATACGCTTTACATACTCACCATCTAATTTTGCCTTTTGCGGAATCTCCAACTCATCCCGTCCATTAATTTGTGCCCATCCGGTCAAACCCGGTCTGATATCATTTGCCCCATATTTGTCGCGCTCTTCAATTAAGTCGTACTGGTTCCAAAGAGCCGGACGAGGTCCTACAATGGACATATCTCCCTTTAAAATATTAATAACCTGAGGCAATTCGTCCAAACTGGTTTTTCTCAAAAACCTGCCTGCTTTGGTAATATATTGTTGCGGATTCTGCAACAAATGTGTCGGCATATCCTTAGGTGTATCAATCTTCATTGTTCTGAACTTCAAAATCATAAAATGTGTTTTGTGAATTCCAACTCTCTTTTGTTTAAAAAGAATCGGTCCTTTTGAATCCAACTTAATCACAATAATCAAAATTAAAAATATGGGAGCCAAAATAAACACTCCTAATAAAGCCAGGAAAAAGTCAATTCCTCTTTTTATGCGGTTATACATATTACACCTCTTTATTTTCTGCCTGTGTAAAATTATATGTCGGAACCATTTCTTTTACCAATTCTCTGATATTTTCAGCCTCTTCCAAGGATGCATTTTCCAGATTTTTCAATTGTTTTTCAAAAATCTGCTCATCAAATTCTAATGGTTTCCCAATATAAATCATCTTATTGGCAGTTTCTTTCAAGCCTTCTTCCTTTAAAAGCAATTCTTCATACATTTTCTCACCGGGACGAAGTCCTGTAAAAACAATCTTAATCTCTTCATCCACTTTGTAACCGGATAATTTAATCATATTTTTGGCCAAATCCAATACTTTCATAGGTTCCCCCATGTCCAGCACAAAGATTTCCCCGCCTCTTGCATAAGCTCCTGCCTGCAAAACCAATGAAACTGCTTCCGGAATTGTCATGAAATATCTAATAATATCCGGATGCGTTACGGTAACCGGTCCGCCTTTTTCAATCTGCTTTTTAAATAATGGTACCACGCTGCCGTTACTTCCCAAAACATTTCCGAAACGTACTGCCACATATTCCGTCTTGGACTTACGATTCAGATTCTGAACAATCATTTCGCAAATTCGTTTGGAGGCCCCCATTACATTCGTAGGATTTACCGCCTTATCGGTGGAAATCAAAACAAATTTCTGCACCCCTGCCTTATCTGCTGCCATGGCCGTTTTCAAAGTACCAAATACGTTATTTTTAATTGCCTCATTGGGGCTGTCTTCCATTAAGGGCACATGTTTGTGTGCTGCCGCATGATATACTATTTGCGGACGATATTGTTTAAATATCTCTTCAATGCGTAACGTATTGCGCACAGAAGCAATCAGAACCACCAAATCCAAGTTCGGATACTTGGTTTTTAATTCATTCTGTATTTCATATACATTATTTTCATAAATATCCAGAATAACCAGTTGCTTGGGACGGTGCTGTGCAATTTGCCTGCAAAGCTCACTACCGATAGAGCCTCCTCCGCCGGTAACCAGAACCACCTTATTCTGCACATAGCCGATAATCTCATCTACATTAACTGCAATCGGTTCTCTTCCCAGCAAGTCTTCGATTTGAACCTCACGTAACTGAGATACATTAACTTCCCCTTTAATAATCTGATACATTCCGGGCAAAATTTGCATATGGCATCCGGTTTCTTTACAAATTTCCAAAATAGGTTTTATTGTAGCCCTATCTGCAGAGGGAATAGCAATAATAATTTCATCAATACCGAAACGTTCCACGCAGGAAGCAATCTCTTCTCTTCCGCCGACAATCGGAACACCTCTTAAATATTTTCCGTGACAATTTACGTTATCATCAATGACGCAACAAACGTTCATACTTAAATAACTGCTTGTTTGTATTTCTTTGATAATGGAGTTACCGGCCGCACCGCCTCCTACTACCAGACAATTCACTGTCTTTCTCGAAAAACGGGTTCCCAATCTGGTATTCTGAATGGCCCTTAAAAAACGATAACTAAATCGTGCACCGCATGTAAATATCATTAAAAAGAAACCATAGAACAAGGAATAACTTGCAGGCATACTGATTGAGAAAATCCACAGAACAATCTGTTGCATCAGAGTACACAGTACCACTGCTATACCATTGTTAATCATCTCCGCATCTGATGCATATCTCCAAACAGAGTTATATAAACGAAAAATATTAAAAAACAGCAACAAAAACAAAACATTCGGCAAGTACATATCTATTGCCGCATACCAAAAGTTCTGTGGTATTTCCATGAAACTAAAGTCATATCTGACGTACAGCGATAATACGGTTGCTAATAAAACGCTTAGCAAATCACATGCAACCAATAAAATTATTCTGGTAATCGGAATTTGCAAAAGACCGATTTTAACATCACTTATTTTCTTCAAATCTTTTTCCTCTTGTTCCTAATCATCTAATCTGTATTACAACAAAAATGTCCACCACAAACAAGGGATTCAGCGGAACCCCTTTATTTATGTATGGACATCATTTTCATCCCATATATAAGACGTAACTTTAATGTCTCTTTTGAATGTATTTTGCAACAATTCTGCTTGCATAAACATCACCCTTTTCAGTACACAAATTACCAAGATAAGTGTACCACCATAACCCTTGTTTTGCAAGCATTTTGGGGGTTGCATTTCTTAAGATATTCCAAAGAAACATAAATTTATTGTTTATTTAATTTATTCCATGATGCTGTACTGCATCCACTCGTACAAGAGCTTGCTTCCCTCAACAATCTCAGCCGGAAGTAATGCTCTTGCTACAAGCTTCAATTCATCCGATTCAATATCTATTCTTCTCAAATGCGCATAATCACCATCAATACTCTCGACTACATACTGAAATGTATTCATGTTTTTCATCCTTTTCCATATAGTTTATACAAGTTGCTTATCTGCGAAGAAATGCTGTCACATATACTGCAGACGAATTCCAGTAAATAGTTATTTCGTTAGTAGAATAACTTTCCATTCTATCCACGAAGCATTTCATAGGTGCCGTGCCTTTCGGAATCAATTCGCAGGCAATGGGATCACCGGGACGTCTGTTGGGACCGCCGGATACCAATCCGGGTACCGGTTCCTCGATACCATCTGCATCCAAAGGTCTGCTGTGAGGATATTTGTATGCACCTTCACCGAAGCCTGTTACAAAACTATATCCCGTAGCATTCTTTCCAAGCAAGTAATCTAACTGTGTCTGAACTACTGCTACATACTCTTCCTTACCGGTAAGTTCATATGCCAAACTCAGCAAAATACCTCTGTTGGTAACCACCATGCAAGAGCCCCAGCAAAAATCTTTTCCATCCATAGCCATGGCAAATGCATTATTCTTACAAAGCCCCAATAAACGTTCTGCTTCTGTAAGCACCAATTCTTTACAATCATTATAAATGGTTTCACCCATTAATTTCTCTTTATCCAATAATACAGCCATAAGTGCAAAGCCTGATACATCCGTCCATCCAAAATCATATTTGATGGTTTCATCATGCAACAAGGATACTACACTTTCTTGGTACTTATCTGTATTTTCTCCTGTTTCTGCTGCCAAATAGAACATTTCTGCAGCCGCCCACAAACGTTCATCCTTATCTGTGAAATCTCCATATTCACCGGTTCCTGAATCCTTGGGGTTCTTAAAGTATACTGCAGGATTTACCTCCAACCATGCCCATGCTTTTCTGGCTGCACTTTCCATTTTCGCCGCAAATTCTGCATCAACGTTTCTGTAGATTCTTGCTGAAAGTGCCATACATGCACAAAAATCAGCCACTGCCATAGAAGAAACATCGTATGCATAAAAAGGATCCTTGTCCTCTTCCGGCATAATAAATGCCACATGATAACGTGAGGTAAGCTTATGATACACTCCTCCGTCTTCTCTTTGCATTTTTAACATCCATTCCAGCTCATAACGGCATTCATTTAATACATCAGCCACACCATTGCCGGTTTCGGGAATATTTAATTCATCCGTAAAAGCCTTGGGATAATTCTTATAGGCATACAGCAAATGTCCGATGGTAACTGCTGCCGGTGTAATGTATCTGCCATAATCACCTGCATCGTGCCATCCGCCGCTGCATTCAAATGTCACTGTATTGTCAGACCAAAGCGAAACCATGTCCGTATGACATGCTGCATGCTTAAACACACCTGCATGCTTCTCCTCCAGCGCACAGCCACATCTCTGAAAATAAAGTGCTTTAATCATGGCATTGTGCACATCTCTGTATACATCTTCCTTTATTTCGAACTTTTTGCTTACATCACCGCATTCATATTCTAAGTAATATTTACCTTCAGCAGTTAATTTAGTAAAGTCCAACGGATACAGGGTCTCTGCACTCAAAGGATCTTGAATGGCAGCCTTAGTACCAAGCTCCATTACCACCTCTCCCTTTTCATTCTTTACCTGATATCTGCCCGGATGCTGTACCGCTGCCCATTTTCCCTGTTTTGGGGTATAACCCACTTGATTTAACATTATCATATCATTGTCCTCCTGATATCCCAAAATACATTCACCCATTATCCATATGATACCATAAACACATAAAAAGTAAATAGAAAAAAAGGTTCCGCTTATAGTAAAAATCTCTACAAGCAGAACCTTTATTCATTCTGTTTTCATACCGTTATCTTAGTACATTCCTGCGCCTGCTCCTGCCGGCATTGCAGGGGTTTCTTCTTTAATATTCGCTACAACGGACTCTGTAGTGAGCAAAGTACTTGCCACGCTGGTAGCATTCTGCAGAGCACTTCTGGTAACCTTTGCGGGATCCAAAATACCTGCGCTTACCATATTCACATACTCTTCCTTGTAAGCATCAAAACCAACACCGATTTCAGACTCTCTTACTTTGTTGATAATAACGCTTCCTTCCAAGCCTGCATTTGCTGCAATGTGATACAAGGGAGCTTCCAAAGCTTTCAGAACAATGTTTGCGCCTGTCTTTTCATCACCCGAAAGAGTTTCTGCCATTGCCTTAACCTCTTTGGTTGCATGAATATATGCTGAACCACCGCCTGCAATGATACCTTCTTCCACTGCTGCTCTGGTTGCAGCCAAAGCATCTTCCAAACGAAGTTTTGCTTCTTTCATCTCTGTTTCGGTAGCTGCACCCACACGGATTACTGCCACACCACCTGCTAATTTAGCAAGTCGCTCCTGAAGCTTCTCTCTGTCAAAATCAGAAGTGGTTTCTTCAATCATCTTCTTAATCTGTGCAATACGCGCCTGAATTGCCGCCTTTTCACCGATACCGTCTACGATAACAGTGTGCTCTTTCTGCACCTTTACAGACTTTGCAACTCCAAGCATATCCAAGGTTGCATCCTTCAATTCATAACCAAGTTCTGAACTGATTACGGTACCACCGGTAAGAATCGCAATGTCTTCAAGCATAGCTTTTCTTCTGTCACCGTAACCGGGAGCCTTTACAGCTACTACATTAAAGGTACCGCGTAATTTGTTAACAATCAAAGTGGTAAGTGCTTCACCTTCCACATCCTCTGCAATAATCAATAATTTTGCACCACTCTGTACAATCTGCTCCAAAATTGGCAAAATCTCCTGAATGTTAGCAATCTTCTTGTCGGTAATCAAAATATAAGGATTGTCAAGAACTGCTTCCATCTTATCCATATCGGTTGCCATGTAAGCAGAAATATAACCTCTGTCAAACTGCATACCTTCTACCAAATCAAGTTCAGTGAGCATGGTCTTGGATTCTTCGATAGTAATAACACCGTCTCCCGAAACCTTTTCCATAGCGTCAGCCACTAACTGACCGATTTCATCATCCCCTGCTGAAATGGCTGCAACTCTGGCAATCTGTTCCTTGCCGTTAATATCCGAACTCATCTTTGCAATTGCTTCCACTGCACAATCAGTAGCCTTCTTCATAGCTTTTCTGAGTACAATAGGGTTCGCACCTGCTGCCAGATTCTTCATACCTTCATTAATCATAGCCTGTGCCAAAACAGTTGCTGTAGTCGTACCGTCACCTGCCACATCATTGGTCTTGGTAGCTACTTCCTTCTCTAGCTGTGCACCCATGTTCTCAATTGCGTGTTCCAGCTCGATTTCCTTTGCAATGGTAACACCAAAGTCGGATCGATGCCATGTCGTTCTGTGAGCCAA
>JAZNQI010000135.1:0-2831 GCA_045590095.1 Acetatifactor sp.
GAGTTTTATTTACTATTTAATTAACGGAGTCAGTCTGGGAAGTGTCTATGCACTGATTGCGCTGGGATATACCATGGTATACGGAATTGCAAAGATGTTGAATTTTGCGCATGGTGATGTCATCATGGTTGGTGGGTACATTATTATGGTGACCATGAAATCGATGGGAGTACATCCGATTTTATCCGTTGTTATTGCTATGGCAGGATGTACGATTCTTGGTGTAACCATTGAACGAATTGCATATAAGCCACTTCGTAATGCCGGATCATCCCTGGCAGTTTTGATTACTGCTATCGGTGTTAGTTATCTGCTTCAGAATCTTGCGCTCTTAATTATGGGTGCTGAGACGAAAGCATTTACCTCTGTAGTAAATATGGAGGCGCTTTCTTTGGCGGATGGACAACTGGTAATTTCGGGCGAAACCATTGTAACCATTATCATCTGTGTAATTGTTATGGTTACGCTTACTCTGTTTATTCAGAAGACAAAAGCAGGACAAGCAATGCGCGCAGTATCGGAAGATAAAGGCGCAGCACAGCTGATGGGTATCAATGTAAACGGCACAATTGCACTTACATTCGCAATTGGTTCAGGACTTGCTGCAGTAGCGGCTGCGCTTCTTTGCTCAGCATATCCATCCCTGAATCCATATACCGGTTCTATGCCTGGTATCAAGGCCTTCGTAGCGGCGGTATTTGGTGGAATTGGTTCCATTCCGGGTGCATTAATCGGTGGCGTTATATTGGGTATTATTGAAATCCTGAGCAAAGCATACATTTCATCACAGATGGCAGATGCCATTGTGTTTGGAATCTTGATATTAATTCTTCTTGTGAAACCAACCGGACTCCTCGGTAAGCAAATCCAAGAGAAGGTGTAGGTGGCGCGTATGAAGAAATTATTGAATGTAAAGAAAAGTACAAAAAGCAATATCATTACATACGGAATTGTTTTGGCTGCATTTCTGCTTGTACAGATTATGCAGGCGACAGGAAGTCTTTCCAGTTTGTTAAGCGGTCTTTTGGTTCCGCTCTGCGTGTATGTCATTTTGGCAGTATCCTTGAATCTTGTTGTAGGTATTTTGGGTGAACTGAGTCTCGGACAGGCGGGATTTATGTGTGTAGGTGCATTTACCGGAGCATTTTTCTCAAAATTAATGTATGGGACTATGCCGGATGGACTTAGATTCTTTTTGGCAATTTTGGTTGGTGCTGCGTGTGCGGCAATCTTCGGAATTATCATTGGAATCCCGGTACTTCGTCTCCGTGGAGACTACCTTGCCATTGTAACACTGGCATTTGGTGAGATTATCAAGAATCTCGTAAACGTACTTTATATTGGACGAGACAGCAAAGGTTTTCACTTCTCTATGAAGGATTCCCTTTCGCTTAACTTAGAAATTGGTGGACAGACACTGATTAAGGGACCACAGGGTATCACAGGTACACCGAATGATTCTAACTTTGTTATTGGAATTATCTTGGTGCTTGTAACACTTGTGATTGTTTTGAACCTGATCAACTCAAGAACAGGTCGTGCGATTATGTCTATCCGTGACAATCGAATTGCGGCAGAGTCTATCGGTATTAATATTACAAAATATAAACTGATGGCATTTACAATTTCAGCTTCACTTGCAGGTGTGGCAGGTGTGTTATATGCACATAACCTTGCAACCTTGCAGGCACTTCCGAAGAACTTCGGTTACAACATGTCTATTATGATTCTTGTATTTGTTGTTCTCGGCGGTATCGGAAGCACAAGAGGAGCTATGATTGCGGCAGTAATTTTGACATTACTTCCGGAATTACTTCGTTTCCTCAACGATTATCGTATGTTGTTCTACGCAATCATCTTGATTGTAATGATGCTCTTCAACTGGAGCCCGAAAGCATTGGAACTTCGTGAGCGTTATTCGATTAAGCGTTTATTGAAGAAAAAAGAATCAAAGGAGGAAGTGTAAGATGGAAAGTATGTTAAGTGTAACAAGACTCGGCATTTCCTTCGGAGGATTAAAAGCAGTAGATGATTTCAGTATGGAGATCAAAAAAGGGCAGCTCTACGGTCTGATTGGACCTAATGGTGCCGGTAAAACAACGGTATTTAACCTCTTGACTGGTGTTTACAAACCGAATCAGGGAATTGTAAAACTGGACGGAGTAGATATCACAGGAAAGAAGACTATTGATATTAACAAGGCAGGTATTGCCCGTACCTTCCAGAACATTCGTCTCTTTAAGAAGATGAGCGTGCTTGATAATGTAAAAGTGGCACTTCACAATCATTATCACTATAGCACCATTGAAGCTATCTTAAGATTGCCAAGATACTTCAAGGTTGAAAAAGAAATGAATGAGAAGGCAATGGAACTTCTGTCTGTATTTGGTTTGGAAGAATATGCAGACCAATTTGCTGCAAACCTTCCATACGGTCAACAGAGAAAACTGGAGATTGCAAGAGCACTTGCAACAGAGCCAAAGTTGCTTCTCTTGGATGAGCCGGCAGCGGGAATGAACCCGAATGAAACAATCGAACTGATGGAAACCATTCGTTTTGTTCGTGATAAATTTGATATTACAATTCTTGTTATCGAGCACGATATGAAGCTTGTGGCAGGAATCTGTGAGGAACTCACGGTACTCAACTTCGGTAAGGTTCTTGCACAGGGAAAAACTAGTGATGTTCTGAATGACCCACAGGTTATTACAGCATATCTCGGAGAATAGGAGGAAATGAATAATGGCTATGCTTGAAGTAAAAGACTTGAATGTATACTATGGTATGATTCAGGCTTTAAAAGGAATTTCCTTCGAAGTAAACGAGGGAGA
>JAZNQI010000136.1:0-4032 GCA_045590095.1 Acetatifactor sp.
CTTCCGGGTCAGACCGTTTCTTTTATCATAAATAAGAAGAAGCACGGGAAGGCAGAAGGAAGACTTTTGGAGGTGACGAAACCGGCAGAGGTGGAGATTCAGTCTCCCTGCCCGCATTTTGGCATTTGCGGCGGATGTCTTTGTCAAACCTACCCGTATGAGGAGCAGCTTAAGATTAAGGCTGCGCAGGTGAAGGCGCTTCTTAATCCCGTATTGAGTAATTTCTTGCAGGAAGATGTATGGGATGATGTTTTTGAAGGAATTAAGGGAAGCCCCGTTGCCGAAGGGTATCGCAATAAGATGGAGTTTACCTTTGGCGACGAATACAAGGACGGACCACTTGCAGTGGGAATGCATAAAAGGGGCAGCTTTTATGATATAGTGCCTGTTTCTGAATGTCGGATTATGGACGAGGATTATCGTATGATTCTCACATACACCGGGGAGTATTTTAAGAAAGAGGGTTTGCCGTTCTTCCACAGACTTACCCATGAAGGATTTTTAAGACATTTATGCGTGCGTAAAGCAGTGAAGTCCGGAGAAATATTGGTTGCCCTGATTACCACTACTTCCATGAAACCTGACCTTTCTGCTTTTGTGGAAGGTTTGCTGGCCCTTTCTTTAAAAGGGCATATTGCGGGAATTGTACATACTGTGAATGATTCCGTGGCGGATGTCGTCAAAAACGAAGGCACCACGCTTTTATACGGAAAAGATTATATTACGGAAGAGTTGCTGGGACTATCTTTTAAGATTACGCAGTTTTCTTTCTTCCAGACCAACAGTTTAGGTGCAGAGGTCCTTTATGAAACGGTTCGTGAGTTTCTCGGTGAGCTTGCGAAACCCAACCCCGTGGTATATGATTTGTACAGCGGAACCGGCACCATTGCCCAGCTTCTGGCATCGGTATCCGGCAAAGTGGTGGGGGTAGAAATTGTAGAGGAAGCGGTAGCAGCGGCACGGGAAAATGCGTTGCTTAACGGTCTTTCCAATTGTGAGTTTATCGCAGGTGATGTGTTAAAGGAACTGGACAATATCGAAGTGTTGCCTGACTACATTATTCTTGATCCGCCCCGTGACGGAATTCATCCGAAAGCATTGCAAAAAATTACCTCTTACGGTGTAGACCGTATGGTGTATATTTCCTGCAAACCCACCAGTCTGGCAAGAGATTTGCAGACTTTTTTGGAGCGTGGGTATGAAGTGAAGCGGGTAGCTTGTGTGGATATGTTCCCCGGCACCGCGAATGTGGAAACCGTGGCTCTTTTGGTCAAAAAGAATGATTGCGGGAAGTAAGAGATAAAAAAGAAAAAGAAAACATGATGTTTTTAAAAGAAGAAAGGGGAAAATAATATGAGTTTACTTGCAAGATTAATAGGAGCAGTTTTTCGTATCCTGATTTTGACAGGATATGACGAGGAATGGTGGAAAGGGTTTATTCCCATTTATGGTGATTATGTTCTTTGTACTTTGGCAGCCGGCCCGATTTACTTTTTTGCGTATATAGGCGCTTTGGCAGCAATGGTTATTTCTGTTTTTACAGGTTCGGCATTCCTGATTATTTTGTTTTATATCATTGCGATGATTATATATTCCGTTATTTTGTTTTCGCTGTTTATAAGCACGGATAAATTGAGTGTTAAAATTCCGGTATTGTGTATATTTGCATCTGAAGTTCTTTTCGGCTCGATTTCCTTTATCAGCACTATCATTTCATTGTAGTATAAACCTAAGACTGAAGGACTGTGTGTTTGTAATGAAACATACAGTCCTTTTTTTGTTGGAAAAAAGTCTTTGATTTGACGAAAAAAGCGCCCTTCTTCCTTGTATACAAGAAGACAAGAGGTGTGCGTTATATGTTTCTGGCAAAGTTATGTTAACTACAACAGAGATGCCCACAATATGGAGTTATGTAAACTTGTTGTCGGTAAAAAATAGAAGGAAAAAATGTTAGGGGAAGAATTTCCGGGCAAAATATGAATGACAGATTTTTGATAAAAAGAAATAAAAACAGAAATATTGAAAAATAGAGAAACTGACAGATGAAAGAGAGATTGTATGGGAAAGTACGGAAATATCATGGGGATACGGTCTAAAAATGTTGAAATAGAGGAATAGTGATGATTGAATTGCAAGTACAATATACCATAAAAGTGACAAAAAAAGTATACATATTTTATAAAAAGGAAAGGAGTCTTTTCTAAATTATTTTACGGAATATTTTGGTTGACATAGTTATTATGCAGAGGTAGAATAAACAATGGAAATGAATGTTGTTCATTACAAAAAAAGGAGAATTTTAGTTATGAAAAACAAAACGATGTTTAAAAGAGTTTTGTCTGTAGCAGCTACAGTTGTGGTAGTCGCTACGAATGTGTTGGCCAACGGTTTTGTGTCCGTTGCTGCAAACGATGATTTCAAACAGGTAGTTCCCAGTGCAGAACATTCTGAACAGGAACTTTCCGCAACCTTTGAACCAACAGACTTTGGTTATGCGCCGGGACATGCAATGGGTATTCCCGGGTACTTCCATGTATTCGCATCCGGTACATATACACAGAAAGCGCATGTGCACGGAAACTTTGCTGCGGATGTATATGCTTGCTCCAGCTCGGACGGTATTGATGGCGGTATGCGCGATGAGTACAATGTATATAGTTTAGACTATGCTCATACTCTGAAAAATGTTCTCAAACTGACAATGGCCAGAGACTATATCGTTTTAGGTGATTCCTATAAGGTAGAGGAGAACGGAAGCAGGGCTACCATCATGGATGAGAACGGCGGAACATTCGGTTCTTATAATAACCGTGAAAACTATGTGGCAATCGAGCGTGATACCAAAGGAAAACCTTTTATTGATTTTAAGAAGGAATTTGAAGAATTAGAGAGAAAGTCTAACGAAATACGTCAGGCAGAAGACTCTAAGTTCTTCCTTTTTCCGGATAAGAACAGCGGCGGTATTTTGATTGATACATCCAGCAATAGCGATATTTACGTTATTAATCTTAAATATTCCGATATTGCCGGAATGAGTAATTTCTATATTCGTACCGCAGATTTATCCATGTATGAAGAGAAGGAACCATGGATGGAAGTTATGAATTGGTGGTTTGCAATGCAGCCAATGTTTAATTTCGGTGATACTTCCAAGTCCCTCATCATTAATGTGGATATGGGGGATCAGGGAGATAAATCTCTGGATTTCTACACCAGAGGATGGTATGACGGTGTTGGTGGTAAAAATGGTGCCACTACTACAAATGCCGAAATGTCACCGGGAGAAGAAAGCGTAACCAAGACATCTAATATTCTTTGGAACTTCCATTGCGGCGATGGTGCTTATACCGGTAATTTTACCAGTGTGAATGTTTGGATTGGAAGTATTCTTGCTCCTAAGGCAGGCATTATCATGAAGTCCAATGCGGATGGTTCATACTACTGCAGAGATTATACCAATGAGAATCAAACTCATGCATGGATGTTTACCGGTGCGTTGCCTAAGGCGAATGCTACTGCACCTGAAACTGCTGATATTCAGTTGATTAAGACTTACGATGGTGCGGCATCCGGTGATCAGAATCTTTTAAACAATACGAAATTCTCTTTATATGCTACATATAATAACGGTGTGCTTGCTAATCAGGTTGGAGAAGCGACTTCACCTGCCTATATCGATGGAAAGGCAGTTGTTACTTTTGCGGATATTGAGGCTCCTGAGGCAGGAAAAACTGTTACATATTATTTGAAAGAAACAACAGCCCCTGAAGGGTATACTGTATCTGAGAATGTTTACGAATGCGTTGTGGATGCAAACGGAGACGTTAAATATCGTGTATACGGTTCCGGGGAAGAACTCAGCAATACCTTCCCTGTATGTGATAACGAGTTAAAAGCACAGGAGCCTAGTGAAGCACCTACAGAGGAACCTACAGAAGAACCTACAGAAGAGCCTACGGAAGAACCCAGCAGTGCACCTTCAGAGGAACCCAGCGAAGAGCCTACGGAAGAACCCAGCAGTGCACCTTCAGA
>JAZNQI010000137.1:0-21295 GCA_045590095.1 Acetatifactor sp.
GGGTCGTGCTATCGTTCGTAATCCTAAAGTATTCCTTATGGATGAGCCTCTTTCAAACTTGGATGCTAAGTTGCGTGTACAGATGCGTATCGAGATCGCAAAATTACATCAGAAATTAGGAACCACCATCATCTACGTTACTCATGACCAGACAGAGGCTATGACCCTTGGTACCAGAATCGTAGTTATGAAGGATGGTGTTATCCAGCAGGTAGATACACCTCAGAACTTATATGACAAACCTCAGAACCTCTTCGTAGCAGGTTTCATGGGTTCACCTCAGATGAACTTCCTTGACGCAACTGTAGCAGTACAGGGCGACACCGCTTGCTTGGAAATCGCTGGAAAGAGCATTCCTCTTCCTCCTGCAAAATCTAAGAAGCTTATCGAAGGCGGTTATGACGGACAGGTTGTTACTTTCGGTATCCGTCCTGAAGATGTATATGATTCTGAAATGTTCATCGAAAGCTCACCTCACAGTGTATTCGAGTCTACTATCAGAGTATACGAATTACTTGGTGCAGAAGTTTACTTATACTTCGATTTGGATGTATTCCCTATGACTGCAAGAGTAGATTCTCGTACAACTGCTAGACCTGGTGATGTTGTTAAGTTCGCACTTGATGTTGAAAAGATTCACGTATTCGACAAAGAAACCGAGCAGATTATTACAAACTAGTCATTATTTACAGAGGTGCTGGAAACAGTACCTCTGTTTTATTCAGTGGAGGAAATATGTTATCAAGTCAGATTATCCAGACAAGTATAGATGAATTAAAAGCAATTACAAAAGTAGATTTGTGCGTATATGATTTAGGAGGAATTCTGTTAGCGAAAACAGCAGATATGAGCGATGTGAACGCAACTATGCTGGAAGGCTTTATTGATTCGCCGGCAGATGGACAGGTAATCGGAAGTCATCATTTGTTAAAGGTATGGGATGACGGAGAAGTGCTGTATGTTGTTGTGGCAAAGGGTACTTCGGACGATGCCTACATGGTGGGCAAAATCGCTGTTTGCCAGTTGCAGAATCTGTCTATTGCATACAAAGAAAAATTTGATAGAAATAATTTCTTCCAGAATCTTTTGTTAGACAATATGTTGTTGGTAGATATTTATAATCGTGCCAAAAAGCTTCATGTTGAGGTGGTTTGCCCCAGAGCGGTTTTCTTAATTGAATCAAAGTCAGAAAAAGATGGCGTGATGGGAGAACTTCTGAAGGAAATGTTCACACCGCAAGCAGGAGATTATATTACTGCGATTGATGAAAGTAATATGATTCTGATTAAAAATGTAGAAGCAGACAGTAGTTATAAGGCATTGGAAGAAACAGCCAATACGATTGTGGCGATGATGAATGCGGAGGCTTTGTCTAATGTAAAGGTTTCCTTCGGTACCGTTGTACAGGAAATCAAGGATGTATCGAAATCTTACAAAGAGGCAAAGATGGCGCTGGATGTAGGCAAAATTTTCTATGAAGAAAAGGATGTTGTGGCATACAGTACCCTTGGAATCGGACGCTTGATTTATCAGTTGCCGGTGAATCTGTGCAAGATTTTCATAGACGAGATTTTTGGCGACAATGATTTATCTGATTTGGACGATGAGAGCTTGATGACAATCAGTAAGTTCTTTGAAAACAATTTGAATGTGTCTGAAACTTCTCGTCAGTTATTTGTGCATCGTAATACTTTGGTTTATCGAATTGAAAAGTTGCAAAAAAGCACAGGCTTGGATTTACGTAGCTTCGAAGATGCGTTAACCTTTAAAATTGCACTTATGGTAGTGAAGTACATGAAGTATTTGGAGAACCTTGATTATTAGAATTTACTGTGTAAAGTGTCATAAAGTAGACAACCCCTTAATACAATAGATATAGAAGTCTATTGTGTTAGGGGGATTTTTATGTCTTATGATAGAAAAATAAAGTACATGGATGCATTTAGGAATGGGGAGAAGATACAAAATGCCGGTTTTGTCAGGCTGGAAAAACGAGACGAAAAGGTAAGTATTCAGATTCATGTGAGTAAATTGAAACATTCGGATACCTGTTTATGCCCGATTACCATAGTGAGTAGAGGAAAAGAAGTAAAGCTGGGCGAAATTGCTCTGGAACGAGGGATGGGGGATTATGTAAACCGAGATGTGCGTCCGGAAGAAATGGGGGATGGTATTGCATATGATTCGCTGCATGAAGTAAGAGTAACATTGGACGGAGGTGTTGAACTTCGTTGTGTTATTGAAGAGGAGAAGGCAGATGATTCGGAAACGAGTGAAATACCTGTGCAGGAACAATCAGATGTGCAATATAAATCAGAGGCGGAGCTTTTGCGTGAGGCATTTATTGAGGAGAGGAGAATGTTGGAGCGGGATGCATTGCCTTTGGACGATGAGGAAGAGATTCTTCCGGAGAGCTCTGAACGGGAGATGACCATGGAACAGGAGGAAAATGAGAATCCCGCAAAACCTGCAGAACGGCCTGTATTATCGGGGGATGCGGAAAATGGGGCGACGCGATTGCCGGCGGAAAATAAGTGGCAACAATTGTGGGATATTTACCCCCACATAACGCCTTTTGAGGATCGTAGGGAATATTTGTTGGTAAAACCTGCGGATTTTGTGATTTTGCAGGAGAAATACTATAGTCTGGTGTCTAATAGTTTTCTGCTGCACGGATTTTATAATTACCATCATCTTGTTATGGTTAAAGAGAGCAAAAAACAGGGGGAGAAATTTTACATAGGGGTCCCCGGAAATTTTTATGAAAAAGAAAAGCAGGTGGCAGTTCTTTTTGGGTTTGAAAGCTTTGAAGGAAAATATGAGCCTGCCGGAAACGGTGATTTTGGGTATTATATGGTAGGTGTGGAAATTTAGACTCCGTCCATATCGAATGGCGGAATAAAGCTATCGCGAGCGGTTTCGCCTTCTTGGATAAATGCATTTTCTATTCCCAGTCGCAAGGCAAAGTCGACAACCTTGTCATATTCTTCGGGGGAGACGGGACGGTTTAGTTCCGGTATAGATGATACATGCGGCAGAGGGGTATATTGATTCATAATGCTGATATATATTTGGTGCCCGTATGTTTCAAATAAATAACGAAGTATTTTTTTGGAATCCTTGGTTTGGCCGGGCAAAACCAGATGCCGAACAATCATGCCGCGTTTCATTAAGCCGGAAGCTTCGTCGAATACAGGAGCGCCTACTTGGCGATACATTTCAGCGATTGCTACAGTAGCGAACGGAAAGTAATCCTTTGCATGAGAATACAAGGAACTTAATTCGGCTGAATAATATTTTAAGTCCGGCAGATAAATATCGATAAGACCCTCTAAAAGGCGCAGACTTTCTGCGTTTTCATAACTGCCGGTGTTGTAAACTATAGGAAGTTGCAACCCTTTATCTTTGGCAAGAATCAGGGCATCTCGAATTTGGGGGATATAATGTGTGGGAGTTACCAAGTTGATGTTGGTAGCTCCTTTTTCCTGAAGTTCAAAAAAGATGTCTGCAAGGCGGGAGACGGTAATCTCTTTGCCGCAGTCACCAAGAGCGATAGCATGATTTTGACAAAAGACACATTTTAAATTACAACCACTAAAAAATACCGTGCCGGAACCGGAAGTGCCACTGATACAAGGTTCTTCCCACATATGAAGTGCCGCTCTGGCTATTCGTAAATTTGCAGGCATGCTGCAATAACCGGTCTGACTTTCCAGACGGTTGATGCCACATTTGCGAGGGCATAATATGCAGTTGGCAAGTAGGTGGGATGTGGTGTGCATGAGGTTCCTTTCTGAAGTAAAAATACCGCACACGTGGCTGCGAATACAACTCCGCCCGGCACCCTCACGGCACATGAGAAGTTCTACTTAGTGCTGCTTTGTTCCCAACCTGACACGGTTCGTAGATTCCCATTGCGCGAGACCAAGCTTCATCATTGCATCGCAGTCCGACAATGTACGGCTTTTATAGTTTATCGTCTGGGGGCGGATTTGTCAACCTATTATTTTTAGAAGCTGAATTTTAAGAGTAATCAATGGAATTAAATTGTGTGAGAAATATCTTTATGTTATAATAAAAAAAATATCAGAAAAGGCTAAAATGATGAGTACGAAAACAGTAACAAAAGACGCTTTGAGGAAGCATTATGCGGAGTATCCGCAGTTGCAACTGACAGATTTATTTAAATATATATACCAAAGTTCCTTTGGTTGTGAGCATCTTCTTGCGGATGAGGAGAAGGTCGTTGCGTATATTAAAGAAGAAGCGACGAATTACAGCTCCTGCGCAAAAGTGCCTGTGGAGCCGCTGGACGGAGCATACTGTCGAGTGCATTTGGATTGGCTGGACAAAGGGTTGCTTCCGCAAACTTTAGGAAAACTGTTTATTTTGTCAGCGCGCCATGAAGAAGAGGGATTTCGCCTGTTGGAAGAAAAACTGGAGGCACTGCTGGAACTGATTGCGGAAGGGGGCTTACCTTTCGATTATGGAATGGCTAAGGAAACGGCTGAAAATTGGAAGAGACAGGGATATCCTGCTTGCAGACATTCAGATGTATTTCGGGAATGTTACAGACCGGCATACCGGTTAATGAGAAAAGAATATGCACTCTTTTTGCCGGTATTTGCCGGAATAGATACATTGTTACAAAACGGTAGGGTGGTAATGGCCTTGGATGGCGGAAGTGCAAGCGGCAAAACGACCTTGGCTAAATTATTAGCAGATGTGTATGATTGCACTGTATTCCATATGGATGATTTCTTCCTGCGTCCGGAACAGCGAACCCCGGAACGTTTCGCAAAACCGGGAGGTAATGTGGATTGGGAGAGATTTTTGGAAGAAGTATTGGAGCCTGCTCATAGGGGCGAATGCGTCCGTTATCGAAGATTTGACTGTTCAACATTCACCATACAGGAACCGGTTCCTGTTATGCCGGGGAAACTGAATGTGGTGGAGGGGGCTTACAGTCTGCATCCGCAGTTGGAGAAATTTTATGATTTGAAAGTGTTTCTGGATGTAACTTCCAAGCTGCAGAAAGAAAGAATCGTGAAACGAAATACTCCGGAAATGGCAAAAAGATTCTTTGAAGAGTGGATTCCTATGGAAAAGATTTATTTTGAAAGTAGAAAAGTAAAAGAATGCAGTGACATAATCATTACTGTTTTGTAGAAACAGTGTATATAGGAGACTGAATATGACTTTTATCAGCATCTTGGGAATAGAAAAAAACGAAGAAATACAGCAGAGTAAGCAACCGGATTTCTTTGCGGATTTGAATTTAGACCAGATTGTGAATCGAATTCAGAAATACTCGCCGGACTATTCGGTAAAGGAGTTTTTTTATACCTTTCCGACGAAAGAAGATATGATTTATCGACAGGAGATTTATGGAGATATTAAGAAGTCTTCTTTATATGATAGATTTGTACAGTTTTCGGCAGATATGCGCAGATCGGCGGACAAAGAGTTATCCCCTACATTCTCGGGAGAACCTCTGCAAGGAGCTTGTTGGCAGTTGGAGTCCGTTTATTTTTATTGCAAGGCGATAGTGGAGTTAAAGCAGGAATTGGAGAACGGTATTGCAAAACAAGAATTCATTTCCGCCGGTTTGAAAGAATTATTGGGATTTTTAGATGAACTGTGTAAGGAGCCTGCTTTTGCACAGATGCAGAAGGATGCGTATCGTGTCTGGGAGATGTTGACCGGTACAAGATTTATGCTGGAAATCAATGGGAATAAACTGCGAATTTCACCGGTGGCCCGAGATGGTGCCTATGAGGATTTGTTGACAGAATGTTTTCAGGAATATGGAGTTGTGGAAAAGGGTAGTATGCACAGTCCCTTTGCCGGTGATTTGTTCCTAAATCGTTTGGAGAGGCGTATATTGCAGACCTTCTTTGGGAAATATCCCATGCTGGAGACAGAGGTTTCTGCTTTTGCGGAAAAATACGGACAGTATAAAAATCCCCAAATCCTGCAGTTGGAAAAGGAAGTTCAGTTCTATTTGAGCTTTTATGCATTCCAAAAGGATTGGGAGGCTCAAGGGGCGGTCTTTGGTACGCCAATATTAACGGAGACGGGAACTATAGAAGGGCTGGAGGTATATGATCTGGCGCTTGCATGTGTGAATTTTCCGGCAGAGAAGGAAGTGGTCAGTAATGACTTTTTCTATGCGGCTGATGAGCAATTTTTTGTTGTAAACGGTCCTAATCAAGGAGGGAAAACTACTTTTGCCAGAAGTTTGGGGCAGTTGGTTTATTTGTCCAAGATGGGTCTGGATGTGAATGCGAAGCAGGCAAAGTTACCGTACTTTGACAGGCTGGTAACCCATTTTTCTGTGGAGGAAAGTATGGAAAGCGGTCAGGGTAAGTTGATGGAGGAACTTAGGAGACTGGCACCCATTATGAACAATGGGTGTAAGAAATCTTTTGTAATTATCAATGAATTGTTTACCACGGCAGCTCATTATGACGGCTGTATCATGGGTGCCAAGGTGCTGAAATTTTTTATGGAAAGAGATTGTCACGGAGTATATGTGACACACTTGCGTGCTCTTGGTGAGGGCGCTAAGGGGGTGGTGCATATGTCGGCCATGTTGGATGGTAGTGATAAACATCGCAGAACCTTTAAGATTTTGCGCGGCGAAGTGGAACGCTGCGGATATGCAGAGGATATTGTCGCCAAGTATCAGTTGACGTATGCTGAGCTTAGGGAACAATTAAAGGACTATGCGACCCGGAAGGGAGGCTGCAGTCATGTTTAATGCATATTTGCTTTATAAAGACCGTGAGTTTGGGAAGGTGGATTCGAGCCGGGAGAGCTCCGGTATGATGAAGGATTTGGGATTGACTCTGTTGTTCGAAAATGCAGCCATCAATAAAGAGGCAAGGGACCGTAAAGGTGTCCGGGGGGCAGAATCGGACGAAGACATCCGCAGGGCAATGCAGAGAGTCATGATGACATCCTTGGAAACGGCGGAGGAGATTGCATATAGGCAAAGCGTGTTAAAGGATTTTTTAGGGAATCCGGAGTTTGCGGAAAAGTTCTATGCTATTACCAAGGAGTTAATGGAGAAATGGAGGAAGTTGGGCAAAAATGAGAGAGAAAAGGGTGGAAATGCCAATACCGCCCGTACGTTGTTGTATGAAGTCCGTCTGCTGAATTTGTTTCTGGATGCGCTGACGGATTTAAAGAAACTCTGCTTGGGCTATAGTAAGAATTTTCATTCTGAAGGTTTGCAGCGGTTTTGCGAGATGATGTTCCAAAACTACGATGACGAATGGGAAGAAAAGGTTCGTTCAATTATGATGGATTTACGCTTTTTCAGTAATGATGAAAAGGTGGATGTAAAGCATTATTACAATAAGACCACTCAACCTTCCATTGTTATGGAATGTGCTCCGGGAAGCGGACTGAAGCTGGAACAGATGAAGTTGGAGCAGGTTAGTACAAAATTAGTTAATATAGGCCGTCATACTGCATCCAAAACAATGCTGGATAGGGTGAAGGTTGTCCTGTCTAAGGAACCCATGACAATTATTACGGACGAACAAACATTGGACAATCTGGAACAGCTAAAGATTGCAGTTGTGAATAGAATGTTTGATTATATGCAGGGCTTTTCGAAAAATTGTAAAAAGTTTTTTGAGATTCTTTTGGTGCAAAGTGCCTTTTACATTGGTTGTGTAAATCTCTATGAGCGATGTCAACAGATAGGCCTGCCCATTTGCTATCCTACGGTATGTAAGTCGGAAGATATGAAATTTAAAAACCTGGTGGAATTATCCATGGCATTGTATAACCGAAGGGTGCCGGTAGGAAATGATTGTGAGTTCAAGGATAAGACACTGTTGATTGTAACAGGGGCTAATCAAGGTGGTAAATCTACTTTCCTGCGCAGTATCGGTATTGCTCAGGTGATGCTCCAAAGCGGTATGTTTGTGGCGGCAAAGAGTTTTTCGAGTGGTCTGTTTCGTCGGCTGTTTACTCATTTTGTAAGGAGAGAAGATGTAGCCATGAACAGTGGACGTTTGGACGAGGAGTTAGGACGTATCCGCCGAATTGTAGAGAGCCTGGAGCCGGATTCTATGGTGCTTTTGAATGAATCCTTTGCCACTACTACAGAGGAGGAAGGCTCAGAGATTGCCTATGATATTATTAAGGCCTTTTCGGAGGCAGGGGTGAAGGTGTTGGCTGTAACGCATCTTTTGACCTTTGCCAAGAAGGTATATGCAGAGGAGTGGGATAAGGCAGTTTTCCTACACGCACAGCGTTTGGAGGACGGGACCAGAACCTACAAGATGGTATCCGGAGAGCCGGAGTTAACCAGCTTTGGCTTGGATTTATATGAACAGGTGATTTCAGTAAAAGAATAAATGGAGGTATGAATATGAATAAAAGTGCATTTCACAAATTATCTTATGGAGTTTATGTGGTAAGTACCTGGGACAACGGCAGACCAACAGGATGTACTGCAAACAGTGCCATGCAGATTACATCAGAACCTGCGACGATAGCAGTAAGTATCAATCATAATAATTATACCAATAAGTGTATTCAGGAATCCGGCAGATTTGCCATTTCTATTCTGGGTGAGAATTCCCAGCCTTCTATAATTGGCACTTTTGGATTTAAGAGCGGTAAGGATTGCAACAAATTTGATGAGGTGGCATCAGAAATCAAAGGCTTTATGCCCATAGTAGCAGATGCCTGTGCTTATATTACCTGTGAAGTGATTGACAAAATGGAGACTTCGACACATACAGTTTTCCTGGGTAAAGTACTGGATGCAGATATCATGAAGCAGGATGACCCTATGACCTATGCATATTACCATAATGTGATTAAGGGAAAGAGTCCCAAGAATGCACCTACTTATCTTGCAGAAGAAACAGCAGAGGCGTCTGCTAAGGAAAAGTACGTGTGTAGCGTTTGCGGTTATGAATACGATGGGGAGATACCTTTTGAAGAATTACCTGAGGACTATAAATGCCCTGTGTGCAAGCAACCAAAGAGCGTGTTTGTGAAGAAATAGGGGGAGAAAATATGTTAAAGGGTGATGTTGAGTTTAGAGCAAAAACAAAGCTCGAAGTAATTGATATCATTCGGGACAATCATATATTGATATAAATAAACCGGCAGTATACTCAGTCAAGAGTATGCTGCCGATTTTCAACTTCTGTTAATTTCTTCAATTCTTTCTCTCGTTTATTCCGTTCTCTAAGTTCCGTAAAAAACAATTTTAAAATATCGCTGCATTCTGTCTCCAGAACTCCGCGCGATACCTTTACCTGATGATTAAACTCCGGCATTTCCAAAATATTAAGAATGGAACCGCCACAACCGGCTTTGGGATTCATGCAGCCCATTACTACTTCCGTGACTCTTGCCTGCACAATTGCGCCGGCACACATTTGGCAAGGCTCTAAAGTGACGTAGAGGGTGCACTCTTCCAATCGCCAATCCCCAATCTTTTTACTGGCTTTGTTGATAGCAGTGATTTCTGCATGAGCCAGAGTGTTTTTGTCGGTATTTCTGCGATTGTAGCCACGTCCGATAATCTTTCCTTCATGGACAATAACACACCCGATGGGAACTTCGCCCAACGCAAGAGCCTTTTTTGCCTGGTTTAAGGCGGCGCGCATATATTTTTCTTCGATGCTTTTGATTCTGGCCATAGTTCTCTCCAACTCTGCAATAAATGTCATTGAAATTTTAGAAGCTTTTGTTTATACTATGCTAGTATAAAATAGGATAAGGAAGAGAGTCAAGAGTAGTATGGAAAAGAAGTGGTATCAAAAGCTAATAGGCGATAAGGCTTTTTATAAAACGGTACTGTTAATCGCAGTGCCGATTATTATACAAAACGGTATTACCAATTTCGTAGGCCTTTTGGATAATATTATGGTGGGACAGGTCGGTACGGAAGAAATGTCCGGCGTGGCTATAGTAAATCAGTTGATGATGGTTTTTAACATCAGTATTTTCGGAGCAATTTCGGGCGCCGGAATCTTTGGCGCACAGTTTTTTGGATGTAAAGATCATAAAGGTGTGCGGGATACTTTTCGGTTTAAAATATATGCCTGTCTGGGATTGGTATTGATAGGTGTGCTGATTTTTCTGTTTGGGGGTGAGGAACTGATTTTGTTGTATCTTCACGGAGAAGCAGAAAATGAGGTGGCGCTGCAGGCAACTTTGGAGTATGGTAAATCATACCTGAAAGTGATGCTTCTGGGGCTGCTTCCTTTTGGTGTCGAGCAGATTTACAGCAGTACCTTGCGAGAGTGCGGTGAAACAGTAGTTCCTATGAAAGCAGGAATTGCGGCGGTATTGATTAACTTGGTTTTGAACGCGATTTTAATATTCGGAATGCTCGGATTTCCGGCTATGGGAGTTGTGGGAGCAGCAATTGCTACGGTAATCTCCCGATATATTCAAACTATCATTGTAATTGTATGGACGCACAAGAATGTACAAAAGGTTCCTTTTATAGAAGGAGCATATAAGAGTTTGAAAATACCGGGACAGCTGGTAGGGAATATTTTGAAAAAGGGCGTGCCTTTAATGATCAACGAAATTATGTGGTCTGTGGGTATGGCTACATTAATGCAGTGTTATTCCGTACGTGGTTTGGATACGGTGGCAGGTCTGAATATCTCCAGTACAATTACGAATTTGTTTAATGTGGTATTTATTGCTATGGGAAGCTCAATTGCTATAGTGGTAGGTCAGTTGCTTGGTGCAGGTAAGTTGAAGGAGGCAAAAGAGGCCGACACAAAACTGATTGCATTGACTGTATTTTCGTGCTTTGTTATGGGAGGATTGTTGGCGTTATTTGCGCCCCTGTTCCCTATGTTGTATGATACATCAGAACGTGTTAGAGGATTGGCAACTTCCTTCATGCGCATTTCGGCATGTTGTATGTTTTTGCACGGCTTTATGCATTCTACGTATTTTACATTGCGCTCCGGTGGCAAGACAGTGATTACATTCTTATTTGACAGCGCCTTTATGTGGTGCGTTAATATCCCGGTGGCCTATGTGTTGAGCCGCTTTACGGGAATGCAGATTATTCCCTTGTATTTGATTTGCCAGTTGGTGGATATTGTGAAGTGTGTAGTTGGTTTTATTTTGGTAAAGAAGGGAATTTGGTTGAATAATCTGGTTGGTACAGAAAATTCTTCGAATTGTTGATTTTCTATAAAAACATGATATTATATATATGGTAAACAGATAATACAAGAGGAGAAAAGAGTATGAGTACACTAAGAAAAATTTCTATTATTGGTATTCTTGTTATTGCTATGGTTGCATTTGGAACGCGTCATAATATTATTGCTGCATTCAGTGAAGCGGTGGACATTAATGAAGATTATCCGGAAAGTTATGACGATGTTAAGGCGGTAAAGACTGATTTAAATTTTATTTTGGGTTCTTTTATTCGGGAAGAAACCACAACAAAAAATAAGTATGGTTCGGTAACTAACAAACGTTATGATTATTATTATATCGTGCCGGTGTTTACAGAATCGGAAGAAACTTACTTCGTGGGTGTGAAGGTACCCAGTGCAAAGAAACAGGCTTATGATGCAGTTGTTGATTCTACACGGGCGCATTTAGAAGGGATGTCACATGATTTGGAATCCGTAGAATTTGAAGGTGCCCTTGTGAAAATGGATGATGAAGTTTTTAAGTATTTCAAGGACTGGTTTGAAGGCGACGAAGAAGTAGAGGACTATTTGCTTCCTTTGCTGTTAACTCCGGTTGATTTGCAGGCTACAAAGGTGGTTACCATTGTCGGAGCTGTATTGTTTGTGGTGTTTGCTGTTATGTTGATTCTCAGCTTCCGTAAGAAAAAAGAGAGTCAGAGCGTAACACCCACTAAATTGGTAATGACCATCAACGGACTTAACTATCCTATGGATAGTTTTGAAAAGGTTAACAAGTATGTAGAAAAAGGCGACAAAGAGAAGGCTGTAAAGGAACTGATGGAAGTTACCGGAATCAGTGAAACAGATGCAAATGCTGTGATTTTGGATTGGTATGCATACTGGTGCTAATGATTTGAGGAATGAGAAATGAAAGATAAGAAGAAATTATATGGTATTTTAGGAATTATTGCATTGATTATCATATATCTTTTGCTGGTTAAAGCGGGTGTTATCCAAACCCAGGATACCCAGGAGGAAGGTGACACTATTGAATTGGCAACAGATGATTCGCAAGAGCCTGCTGAGGCACCCACAGAAGAGCCGGAGGAAGAGGACCCTGTTGTGACGGAAGCCCCGACAGCAGAACCTGAAGCTACAGAGGCACCTGTCGTTACCGAAGAACCGGTGGCAACGGAAGAACCTATAGAATTAACGGATTATGAATTCCGTAATAAAAAGTTGCGCGACAGTCATTTTGAGAAACATGGTATCGAGATGGGCTTTGAAACAGTGGAAGATTACATTTTGGCCGCCAATATGGTTATCTCTAATCCGGATTCCCTTCATAAGTTGGAGGCTGAAGATAACGACCATATATATTTCTTGGAGGAAACCAACGAGTTTGTAGTATTGTCACAGGACGGATATATTCGTACTTACTATATTGCAAATGGTGGAATTGATTATTTTAACAGACAATAAGAACTGAAAGGATATCATAAGCTGTGCTTGTGGTATCCTTTGTTTTGTGGTAAAATATTATTATCTATTGAAAACAGAATCAGGAGGGCAGAATATGTTAAGAATCGGTATGTTAACCAGTGGTGGTGACTGTCAGGCATTGAATGCGGCGATGAGAGGTGTGGCGAAAACACTTTTGAATAATCGCAAGGACGTGGAGATATATGGTTTCTTAGAAGGCTACAGAGGTTTGATTTACGGTAATTTCCGTATGCTTACAGGAAAAGATTTTTCGGGTATTCTGACTGAAGGCGGTACTATTTTGGGAACGTCGAGAACTCCGTTCAAGACCATTACCGATCCGGATGAGAATGGTCTGAATAAAGTAGAGGCAATGAAGCAAAATTATTATAAATTGCAGTTGGATTGTCTGGTGGTGCTGGGCGGTAACGGTACACACAAAACAGCGAATCTGTTGCGTCAGGAAGGCTTGAATGTAGTAACTCTGCCTAAGACCATTGATAATGATTTGTGGGGCACGGATATGACTTTCGGTTTCCAAAGCGCTGTAGATATTGCCACAAATGCAATTGATTGTATTCATACCACAGCGGCATCTCACGGACGTGTGTTTATTGTGGAGGTTATGGGGCATAAAGTGGGCTGGCTTACTTTAAATGCAGGTATGGCCAGTGGTGCTGATATTATTTTGCTTCCGGAAATACCATATGATATTGACAAAGTAATTGATAAGATAGAAGAACGAGATGCAAACGGTAGCAAGTTTACCATTATTGCAGTGGCTGAAGGAGCTATTTCGAAGGAAGATGCTAAGCTTTCCAAGAAAGAATATAAGGAAAAGATGAAGAATTACAAATATCCTTCTGTTTCTTATGAAGTGGCTGCCAAAATTCAGGAAAAAACCGGACGAGAGGTTCGAGTGACTGTTCCCGGACATATGCAACGTGGCGGAAGCCCCTGTCCTTATGACAGAGTGTTTGCCAGCCGTTTGGGTTCGGAAGCCGGCAAGTTGATTTTGAAGGGCGAGTATGGTTTTATGGTAGGCTACAAAAACCGTGAAATCGTAAAGGTGCCTTTGGATGATGTGGCGGGAAAATTAAAGATGATAGATCCCGATGCATCCATCATTGAAGAAGCGAAGCTTCTGGGTATTTGTTTCGGAGACTAGTATGAAGAAAAGTTCTGAACCTGCAGGGGACGCGGACTGAGTTTCATACGGGAAGGATGAATTTATGTCATACACAGCGTTATATCGAAAATTCCGCCCCGGCATTTTTGAAGATGTCAAAGGTCAGGAACATATCGTGACGACATTAAGAAATCAAATAAAAGCTAATCGAATAGGACATGCCTATCTGTTTACCGGTACCAGAGGTACCGGTAAAACTACGGTGGCTAAGATATTTGCAAAGACGGTAAACTGTGAGAACCCTACGGAGAACGGACCGTGCGGAGAATGTAAAACCTGTCGTGCTATTGCAGCAGGAGCCAGCATGAACGTAATAGAAATTGATGCTGCATCCAACAATGGTGTGGACAACATCAGAGAGATTGTTGATGAGGTGTCGTATTCCCCGGCGGAGGGTAAGTACAAGGTTTATATTATCGATGAAGTGCATATGCTTTCCATAGGAGCTTTTAATGCACTTTTGAAAACCTTGGAAGAACCGCCGTCATACGTGATTTTTATTTTGGCAACCACGGAAGTGCACAAACTTCCCATTACTATATTATCCCGTTGCCAACGCTATGATTTTAAGCGTATTTCTATAGATACCATTACCGGGCGTATGAAAGAGTTGATTGATGCAGAAGGAATTGCGGTGGAGGAAAAAGCCCTTCGCTATATCGCAAAAACGGCGGATGGTTCCATGCGTGATGCACTCAGTCTTTTGGACCAATGTATTGCTTTTCATTTGGGAAGTGAACTTACTTATGATAAAGTATTGGATGTACTTGGTGCAGTGGATACAGATGTGTTCAGTCGGTTGCTTCGATATGTACTGGACAAGGATGTGCTTGGTTGTGTAGAATTGTTGGAAGAGATTGTGATGCAGGGTAGAGAGTTAACTCAGTTTGTGACAGACTTTACCTGGTATTTGCGAAATCTGATGTTGGTCCAGTCTTCGGATAATTTAGAGGATGTGATTGATATGTCTACGGACAATCTGCTTCGTCTGAAGGAAGAAGCTCAGATGGTCAAGATGAATCAAATCATACGTTATATTCGTATTTTCTCGGAATTGTCAGGGCAGATTCGTTATGCGGCGCAAAAACGTATCTTGGTAGAAATAGCACTTATTAAGTTATGTAAACCAAGTATGGAAAAAGATACAGAGTCCCTGGTGGAGAGAATCCGGGATGTAGAGGCGAAGCTGGAGAATGGTGTGCCCATGATGATGGCAGAAGGTGTCCCCATGCAACAAGGGATGCCGGTAGCACCGAAAAAGAAGCCGGAGCTTCCTAAAGCAATTCCGGAAGAGGTAAAGGAAATCGTATCCAAATGGCCGGCGATAGTGGGCAATACAGACAATCCCATGCGTTCCCATCTAAAGGGAGCGAAGCTGAGTCTCGGCGGAGACAATAAACTGTTGGTAGTATTGGAAGACGGAGTGGCATCGGATTACTTTACGGAGCATGAAAAAAACAAAGAACTTCTGGAAGCGGTGATAGCTGATTTCTTGGGGAAAGAAGTGGAAGTGACTATTCAAACTATTCGCAGTAAGCAGGATTTTAAAGAGAACTATGTGGATTTATCACAGATTATCCATATGGACATAGAAGAAGAGGATTAGAAAGGAAGAAAGAAAATGGCAAAAAGAGGTGGATTCCCCGGTGGAGCAATGCCGGGCAATATGAATAATTTGATGAAGCAGGCACAGAGAATGCAACGTCAGATGGAAGAAGGACAGAAGGAACTTGAAACCAAAGAGTTTACTGCATCAGCAGGCGGCGGAGCTGTGGAAGTAACCGTTACCGGTAAGAAAGAAGTTGTAAAGGTAAAACTTTCTGAAGAAGTAGTAGATCCTGATGATATTGAAATGTTACAGGATTTGATTATTGCAGCTACAAATGAAGCTTTAAAACAGGCAGAAGATGCAAACGCAGAATTAATGGGCAGAATGACAGGCGGAATGGGAGGCTTTCCTTTCTAATGGATTTGTATAGTGGTCACATTAACAAATTAATAGAGGAATTGGCAGCATTACCCGGAATCGGCAGCAAATCGGCACAACGCTTGGCGTTTCATATGATTCATATGCCAAAGGATAAGGTGAATCGTTTGGCGCATGTGATGATGGAAGCCAGAGAAAATGTGCGATATTGTGAAGAATGTTACACGCTGACGGACAGAGAGATTTGTCCGGTCTGCGCAAATGAGAGACGCAATCATAAATTGATTATGGTGGTGGAAAACAGCCGGGATTTGGCGGCTTATGAAAAGACCGGCAAGTATGACGGAGTGTATCATGTGTTGCATGGGGCGATTTCCCCTATGTTGGGAATCGGTCCTAATGACATTAAGCTGAAAGAATTGGTGAATCGTTTGCAAGGGGATGTAGAAGAAGTGATTATTGCTACGAATTCAAGTTTGGAAGGCGAGACTACTGCAATGTATATCAGTAAACTGATTAAGCCTGCCGGTGTAAAGGTGACCCGTATTGCAAGCGGTGTACCCGTAGGCGGCGATTTGGAGTATATTGATGAAGTGACGCTTTTGCGTGCTTTGGAAGGCAGAATTGAACTATAAGTAAGGGAGGATGCAGTAATGGCATTGAAAAAAAGAAACTTTGGTGTAGAAGGACAGGAAGCTACATTATATACTTTGGAAAATAGCAAAGGTATGAAGGCTGAAGTGACCAATTACGGTGCAAATCTGGTTAATTTATTTGTACCGGATAAGAATGGTGTAGTAGAAGATGTGGTACTTGGTTTTGACTCTGTAAAGGGATATATGAAGAACGGCAGCTTTTTCGGAGCAACCATCGGACCCAGTGCAAACAGAATTGCAGGCGCTAAGTTTAGCATTGATGGTGTAGAATACAATATTGATGTAAATGATGGTGCGAATAATTTACATAGCCATATGCAAAAAGGATATCATAAGATGTTATGGGAGACAGAAGAAGGTGAAAACAGCGTAACCTTCACCGTAAGAGATACGGACGGATATATGGGCTTCCCCGGAAACAAGGAATTATCTCTGACCTATACCTTGGATGAAGAAAACGGTCTTACCTTGCATTATCATGCAAAGAGTGACAAGAATACAGTTATGAACCCGACCAATCATTCATACTTTAACTTGGATGGTCATAAGTCAGGAAATATCGAAGATCACATTATGATGATTAATGCGACTTGTTATACACCTGTTGTGCCCGGAGCAATTCCTACAGGAGAATTGGCACCTGTAAAGGGAACACCCATGGACTTTACTGCTGAAAAAGTAGTAGGCAAAGAAATTCGCGAGAACATGGAACAGCTTCTTTTGACACAGGGTTATGATCACAACTGGGTTGTAGATGGCTGGAATGGTGAATTAAGACATGTGGCAACTACTATCGGTCCTAAGAGCGGACGTAAAATGCATACTTATTCTACATTGCCTGGCGTACAATTTTATGCCGGTAACTGTATCAGTGATGAACCCGGTAAGGATGGCGCTTTTTATACCAAGAGAAGCGGTTTGTGTTTAGAGACACAGTATTACCCCAATAGTATAAATACTCCTAACTTCCCTTCCTGTGTATTCGGCGGGGATAAGGAATACGATTCGGTAACCGTGTACAGATTTGAATAATTTGTCGAACACTTTTGTGTTTCGCACGACAAAGAATACTAAAATACCTCTTGTACGGATGCTATAGTAAAACTGAAATGAATCAGTGAATATAGCAGTTGTGCAGGAGGTATTTTTATGGAGTTGCCTAAGAATGTCACGCAAATAGGGGAAACGGACAAGTTTTGTAAGGTTTATATGGAAGATTATGTAGTATCCTATATAAAGCAAATGAACCGCATGGCAGAGGATAAACAAATCGGACTGGTTTTGTACGGAAGGTGCTCAAAGGAGGAAGGGGTTTCGTACAATTTCATATATGGTGCTGCTAAATCAGTTTATTTGCAACGGGAAGTGAAACATTTATCCCAAGCGCAAAATCAAGAGATAGAGCGCTTACAACGAAAATATTTTTTGGGACATGAATTCATTGGATACATAGTTTTGAATGGGGAAATGTTGGAGGGAGTATGGCTTGCAGAAGGCGCCGGTTACCGTTTTGTAAAAGGATATGCCTGTTTTTATGAAAAAAATGATTGTATGTTAGCTTATATGCTGGATAGTCGGGCGGAGGAAGTGCAACCGGAGGTTGTGAATCAGGAAAAGTATGAAGATGTGAAAAAACGTCAGGAAGAGCGAAAAGCCCTGTATTCAGAGAAAGAAGAAAGAGCAAACAAGAGTAAAAGCGGCAGTGATTTGGAAAAACGAATGAAGGGGATGAAATTTGCTGCAGCCAGTATGTTTGTATTGCTTTGCCTGGTAAGTGTGGTAACTTTACAATCGGAAGGATTGAACGGAAAGACGGGAAGTAGGATTAAACAGTTCTTTTCGGGCCTCGGTGACGATTCGGATGATGATAGTGTAGAAGTGATGAGCGGAAGTGTTGTGAATACCTTGGTGGCAGAGGAGCAGTTGGCAGAGGCGATTCGACAGGAGAATGAAAAGGTGACAGTTGATGCTATGGTGACGCCTATGCCGGCAGAAACGGCAAGTCCGGAACCTACAGAGCAACCGATACCGACTCAGCCGCCCATAGTGACTCCGATGCCGACTCAACCGCCTGCTCCGGTTATAACTCCGGTACCGACAGTGATACCAACAGAGGAGCCGGCGGAAATGGTTCCGACTCAAGGGGATGTTGCTTACGAAACATATGTTATCAAAAAAGGTGATACATTGATGGGAATTAGTTTGAAACAATACGGAAGTATAAAATATGTGAAAGCTATTTGTGAATTAAATAATATATCGGATCCGGATAATATTCAAATGGGACAAAAAATTCTATTACCTTGACACATATTGTGGTATAATGTATTTGTGAAATAGTTTTTCGGTAAATATGTGCAGTGATAGGTGAGAAGATGGCAAAAAGAACGGACGACGAAAAAGATAAGAATAACAGTATAAAAGAGAAAAGAGAACATTATAAAGATAAAATATATAAACATAAAATGTCTGCAATATATCGAATTATTTTGGTTGTGGCAGTGGTATTGGTGCTTGGATTTATTGTATATCGACAGTACAAGAATCACGTATATACTTCTTATGATACAATATCCATGACTCCGTTGGATGTAGCAGGTAATTCCAAATGTATGAGATTGGGAGAAAACGTACTGTTTTATAGTTCAGACGGAATGCATTGTATGAATACTAAGGGTGAGATTCTGTGGAATCAGACTTTCGAAATGCAGAATATGTTGATTTCTACAAATGAGGATACCGTTGCTGTGGCAGAACACAATGGACATGAGATTTACGTGTTGGATTGTGAACAGAAGATTTGTGAGATTAAAACACCAATGCCCATCAGGGAGATTTCTGTTTCGGAAACGGGAAGGGTTGCAGTGGCATTAGCAGATACCAAGATAACCTGGATTTATTTGTATGAATCGGATGGAAGCCTATTATATGAGGTGAGAGCCACTATGGAGCAGAGCGGATATCCTACGGCAATAGCATTATCACCAAACGGAGAGTTAATGGGTGTGGCTTTCTGCTATGTGGATTGCGGATTGGTGGAAACGCGTATAGCATTTTACAATTTTGGAGCTGTTGGTGAAAATGTGACGGACTATAAGGTGAATGCCTATACCTATCAAGATACGGTAGTGCCTCATTTTCGCTTTATGGACGGAGAAACAGCAGTCGCTGTGGCTGATGACAGGGTTCTTATTTATAAGGGGAGTCAGAAACCGGCAGAACAATCTCAATTCTTCATTGCTGATGAGATACAGGCTGTTTTCCAAAATAATGGGTACGTGGGGATTGTACTTAGGTCGGACGTGTTGGATATGAGATACAAGATGGAAGTATTCAATACAAAGGCAAACCAAGAAGGAAGTTATTATTTTAATGTAGAGTTTGATGATATTGTTTTTGCAGAAGACTATTTTGTGGTATACAACCGAAAAGAATGTCAGGTACAAACCTATAAAGGAAAATGCAAATTTGAAGGACCTTTCTTGGGTGCAGTGGATTTGATGTATCCTATGGGAAAAGGAAAAGGATACAAGTATGTATTGGTTTCTAAAACATCTATTGATACAATTCAGTTAAAGTAAGCAAAGAAGGCGGTGAGGTACATATGAATACAGTATTGTTAGCGGCAGGGATATTATTGTTGGTTAAGGTGTTATATGGATATAATCGAGGAATGGTCAAAGAACTGATTTCCCTGATTACATTGGCACTCATGTGTGTGGTTGTTGTTATCTTAGTGGCACTTTTACATTTTGTTGAAGCAAGCGAAGCAGCGGGGATTATTGTTGCGATAATCTTGTTGCTATTATTGGGAATAGCACATCATTTTCTCAGATTGTTGTTCTTTTCGGCAGAGCTTGTGACAAAGCTGCCGGTTATCAGTTTGGGGGATAAATTGTTGGGAATGGTAGTAGGAGCAGTGGAAACGCTGTTTTTGGTATGGATGATATACACATTTGCTGATGCATTCGATTTGGGAAGAATAGAAGAAATTATTCGGGAAGGTACTCGAAATAGTGAAATTCTAACCAAGATAGAAGGCTGGAATCCATTACCGGCACTTGTTAACAAAGCAGTGGAATATATTCCCTGGTAAGTATAAGCCTGTCGGGTTCTCCGACAGGCTTTCGTGCGCAAACATGTATTATAAAGAGATGTAACGTGCATTCTTTTGTATTGAGAAGGGGAGTGGAAAGATATATCATATTCATATAATAGAAGTTACCGCATGAAAGGGGTATCAATATGTTAGATGATATTATCGAAATTATTATAGAATTTATTTTAGAACTTTTTACTGCACTTCTGTTTGAAAAGAAGATGCCGTTAGTTTGGCGAATCATATTTGGTGTGTTACTTGGTGTAGGAGGATTAGCGCTGGGTGGCATGTTAATTGCCCTGGGAATGTCCGGTAATAAAACCTGGATGGTGGTACTTGGTGCAGTTACAATCTTGGCTGAAATGGGTATCGTAATTGGTGTGATTAGACGTCGTAAGAAAGAAAAGGATATATTATATTAAAGGAAAAAGTAGAAAAAAATCAGCATTTGCACAAAAATTGCAAATGCTGAAATTTTTTTGAGAAAAGTTGTTGACAAAGCAAAACAGCTGTGATATTATAACAAAGCTGTCGCTTGAAAAACAGCACACGCGACTTGAATGAGTCGCAAATGAACTTTGACAAATAAACAACAATGCAACCTTGAAAATTCTTAAGAGAGCAGTAGTGAATACTGCGGAGTCGAAAAGACTTCAAGAAATTCAAGAACGTAAAGATGCGAATCTTTAAACCAAAAACAGTAATGCCAGAAACGTTAAGACTGGCAGGACAAAACTTTTAACATGAGAGTTTGATCCTGGCTCAGGATGAACGCTGGCGGCGTGCCTAACA
>JAZNQI010000138.1:0-11711 GCA_045590095.1 Acetatifactor sp.
GAAATAGCAGCTGAGTGGCATCCTACAAAAAACGGGGCCTTGCTCCCTTTTCAAATTCCAAAGAACTACAGCAAAAAAGTCTGGTTTCTCTGTCCGGTCTGCCATAATGCCTATGACGCATATCTGGGGAATAAAACGAAAGGCTTTGGCAAGTGAGGCATGGGTGAGTATTGTGATTTTAGGTGCCATGACAGTGGTTATTTTGATGGCATTGGAAGCGTTGATAGGAATTCCCATTGAAGATATTGTATGGAGCACATGGATAGGAAAGATTTGCATGGGCGGCATAGGCTTTATTTTGCTTCTGTTCTATAGTCAGATAAGAACCATGGATAAATAGTGAGGAGGGTGTAATGGAAACGGCAATAGAAATGCATAAAGTGCTGGTAGGTATAAATGTTCTGATGAGTATGCTTGTAATGGCAGAACTCATATGTATCGGTTGCACGGCATCGCCACGAAAAATGATTTTAGCGGCATACGAAAATATTTGTATGCGGGCAGAGAAAAATAAAAGAGTTTTTTGGGATTATGAGTATTGGGATAAGTTTCTTCAGACCAATGGCGCATCATACCACTACGGCAATTGGATAAATCCGGTGTCATATATGGCACTGAATATAGTTGTCGCCCTGCTTGTTTTGGTAATAGGAATGAACGGTGGGGTATTTATGGGGGTAGTATTGGGTGTGTTAGGTTTCTTTCTACCCGGTATTTTATTGGAGCGAATGAATAAAAAAGATAATGAAGCGATGTTAACGGAATTGGATTTGGTTTACAGCGCGCTATCTATTCAAATTCGTGCAGGTGTTTATATTACGGATGCTTTAGCAGAGTGTTATTCCAGTGTGGAGAATCGGAGATTGCGAGACGCATTGCAAAGTTTGGCAAGTGATATTGTGATGAAGTCTGATTTGGATAATGCATTGGAAAGGTTTCAGGGGAAATTCAATAATCGATATATTGATTCCCTTTGTATTACGGTTTTGCAGGCAATGGAATCCGGCCAGGCAGTGGAACTGCTCGGTGATATTGCAGAGCAGATTAAAGATATGGAGTTGATTATTCAACACAAAAAGAAAGAGAAACTGAATAGAAGAGTAACTTTTTATCAATTGGGAATATTTGCACTGATTTTGGTATTAGTTTTGTATGCATGTGTGGTGCATTTATTTTCAGCAGATTTATTTTTTTAAAAGAAAGGAAAAAATTATGAAAAAGATGAATATAAGAAAGAAATTTATGGCAAAGAGTAAAGGAATTGACGGACTGTTGGTAACGGTGGGACTTTGTATTATTGCGCTTTTGTTATGCGTAGTTATGAAGGACAGTCTTTCCGCATTTATTACGCAGATCATTACAGCGTTGCAAACAAAGGCTATGAATATCATGGGATAAGGTTATGAAGAAGAATCAAGGGAATATAATGGATTTTCTGACAATTCTGATTACGATAACGGCAATGTCTTTTTTGGTTACCGTATATTTGGAATGTACAAATCTCATGATTCGAAAAGTAGAAATCGGCCAGATTTCCAGAAAGTATATTTTGAAAATGGAAACGGACGGATATTTAACCGAACCAACTAAAAATGAGTTGGTTCGGGAATTACGTGAAGCAGGACTTCAACAGATAGATATATCCGGAACAACGTTGCATCCGGTTTCCTATGGAGATGCAATCTATCTTAAAGTGAAGGGAAATATCCAAGGAAGGTTGGTGGAAGTGGGCGATGAAATGTGGGATAAGGGATTTGTTTCAGCATTGTTTAAGGTGGAGGAAGAAAAAGTATCAACGGCTAAAAACTAATACCTTTCACATGTCGGATAAAAGTAAGGGACAAGTGGATATCGTAGTAGGAATGTTTTTGGTTTTGATTGTATTTATAATGGTCCTTTTCGGTTTTAAGACAACACAGATGATGGTAGTTTCCGCTTATGTGGAAGACGCGTTGGCGGCTTCAAATCTGGCGTCTGCATTGATTGATTTGGAAACGTATGGAAAGAGTCATGAGATTATTATTAAAGAACCGGAGTCGGCGTTTGTGCTGTTTCGAGAAGCGCTCTGTCATAATCTTAGGTTGGATGATTCTTTACAATCAACTAATGGTGAATCGGTAATAACAGATTTGTGGATTTCGGAATATCGTGTTTATAACGTTTCTGAAGACGAAGTTATGGTTTACATAATAGATGGAAATGGAATAATACAGGATCAGTACAATGGTAAAAAAGGAGAAATTGTTACGCCGGATGGAGTTTGTGTAAATTCGACAACTGTTTACAGCAAAGTGTTTTTTGAGATAAGCGGAATCGGGGACCAAAACATTCGAGCGAAAAAAGAAAAAAGTATTGATATCGTGAGGTGTGAAGATGAGTAAAGAAGAAGGTAGAAAAAAAGGATTTTGGCCGGGAGTAATATTTATTTCTTTTGTGGCCGCATTGATAACTTTTTTTGTCATGCTGCAGGTGGAAAAAAACACTTTGAGTGACTACGAGAAGGTAGCCGTTTGGTGTGCAAATCAGGAAATACCGAAAGGAAAGGAAATTACAGGAGCCGATTTGGAAAATGCGTTTGTGTTGGTAGAAATGGATAAGAAGAATGTACCGGATAAGAGTATAACAAATCCGGAAGCTTTGATAGGACAACAAACGATAGTAGAGATAACGCAGGGAAGTCCGCTGACCGGGGCTATGTTTGAAGATGTAAATCAGCATATGGCGAAATTGTATCATCCGGTTTTGGCAGGGTGTAAGGCGGAAGATTTGTTTCAGATGGTTAGCGGAGTATTGAGAAAAGGAGATATGGTACATGTATACGTAGTGAATGAGGAAATGGAACAAACTTATTTGCTTTGGGAAGATGTCGTAGTGTATCAGGTTTTCGATTCGGCAGGCAATGTGATTACTGCCGAAGATATTTCCACACCGGCTGCAAGAATAAATCTGCTGTTAGAAAAAGGAAGAGCAGAGCAGTTTTATAATGAGTTGCAGAACGGTTCTCTTCGCTTTGTTAAAGTGTGTGAAGAGTAAGACATGGAGGTGACTGATGAAGGTTATAAAGAAAACCGGAAGATGGTTATTGTATGGGTGCATTGTGTTAGTCTTGCTGCAATGTAAGATATTAGCAAAGGCCGGTTTGAGTGATAATCCATATGTTTCGTTTAGCCCGGATGGAGAGGCATACACAATAGATGCGGGGGTAAAGGATACAGAGTGGTACAAGCTCGGAACTGTAGTCAAGACGGGGGTACAGCCTCAACTTGCGGAACTGAAGATGGGAGAACATTATTATGAGTATGCTGTTACCGGAGAAGTGCCGGTAGGATATTGGAGAGTTATGCTTTCGAGCGGAAGATGCATACATAATACATACATAGAAGAAAACTTTTTTCATGGTGTCCCCTTTGGGAAGAGAAAATGCTATCAGTCTTATTTTTCGGGATGGATGCCGTATTGTGCAGATTGCGGAGAACAAGTGGCATCCGTTTACTATTATATGAGTGAAGGAGCGGCAAAAAACACACAGTGTATCGATGTTTCCAAGGCATACTATTATAAATGTCCACATTGCGATAACTTAGAGCAGGCAGTTAAGCAATATGCTCATATTTGTAAAGCGGTATCGGCAAACCGATATTTTGTGAATTATCAACCTAATGAAGGAAACGGTTATATGGGCAGGAGCGCGCATATATACAATGATGCGCAGGTATACGAAGGTCGTGAGGTGACGCCCCAAACGAACCTGAGTTTAAATTCGTTCACAAGAACGGGATATGTTTTTACGGGATGGAATACCATGCCGGACGGAACAGGTACTGCTTATGCAGACGGGGCAAAAATATGGAATCTGTCGGAAGAAGAAGGCGGACAAGTTACTTTATATGCGCAATGGAAGATATGTCAATCGCAGTTATGTATTGATCCAAATGGCGGCACTTATGCAGGAAGTAGTAAACCTGTAATTGTTCCCGGCGCATATGGTGAAAAGTATAAACTGGAGATGGAGAAATTATTGCCTCCTGCAGGAAATGTGGTACATTTTGAGACCGGTCAGGGAAATCCGGTTGCAGATATGACAGGAGAGAAGAAATTCGAAGAGTGGATATTAACTTTTCCGTTTTGCGGTAAATTAGATACTTTACAGTACACCTTTTCGGATAAGGAGAGTGCTACGGATTATTTGACTGCTGTATATACAGACCGTGAGATTATTTTGCCGGGAGCTTTTAGAGAGGGGTATTCCTTTGGCGGATGGTATCGTGACAGTGAATGTACACAATTGGTCGGAGGCGCAGGCAGCAGGCTTGTGCCGACAGCGGAGATGACCTTGTACGCCGGCTGGGTAGATTTGCAATTGGAGTCGGAAGATAATTACGTGGCGAACCAAGGAAGAGGCGCAGTAAACCTGTCATGGATGCAAAAAGATGATGAAGGAAAGGTATATCTGATTTATCAAAGAACAGAGGACACGGAGTGGAAACAGCTGGGGTCTAAAACAGTTACAGAAGATGTATACGAAGTGGATATGACGGTAGAGTATTCAGAAGTTGCAGAGAGTTTTACAGTACCCTATTCCGGTTTGTATCAACTAACAATATGCGGTGCCCAAGGAGGTAATTACGGAGTTAACATCGGTGGAAAGGGAGGAATGGTAGAGGCCGGTATTTATTTGGAAAGAGGGGAACGTTTGCACTGCTATGTGGGAGGACAGAGCGGTGTTCCCGGAGGAGGAACAGGCTTACTGTATGGAAACGGCGGAGGTTACAGTATGGTATCCTCTGAAACAAAGGGATTATTAATGATTGCCGGTGGCGGCGGAGGTGCATCGGAAACGGAGGATGGCTTACCGGGCGGATCACGGGCCGGAGTGACAGAAAACCAAAATGGTGAGAGCGGCGCTTGCGGTGGCGGCGGTGGATATTTTGGCGGCAGAGCCGGAGAAGTTTTGATACATCATCATGATGAGAATTGCAGACACGTGCATACCGGGCAATCGGGTGTGTTTGGCGGTTGTTATTCCGTACCGGTGTATTGCAGTGGGATCGGCTTTGAAAAAAAGGAAAAGAGCAGAAAGTTTTACTACGGAAATATAGATGATTACGGGAACCATATATTCTGTGTCAGATGCGGGAGTGATTATTGCCCGGGGCATTTGGATATTAAATATTATTACGAATGTCAAACCTGTAAATCAAAATATGACAGTGAGATAAAGCGATGTGTTTATCTGGTAGAATATGCGTTGGGATGCGGAAGAACAGAAGCATATGTATGCGGATGTGAGGAGGGGCAGATTCTGTCTTCACAAGCTGCATATGGCGGTTCGAATTATATAAATACGGATTTTTGCACTAATTATTCTATGCAATCCGGCACAAATGAGGGTAATGGTACGCTGCGGTTGGTTTCTAAAATAGTGGGAACAATACGTGATAACCAATTGAAAGGGGTCATAGCTACGGATTTGGCAAAACCGGACCGGATTGATGAAAATACGGTGCGAAAGGTTGCTGCAGGAGAAAATGAAATACGTATTTCTTTTAAAAGACCGACGGACAACGGAACAAAGTATTACCATCAGGTAAAGTCAGTCGATGTTATGACAAATCAAATCGTCTGTACTTCCAACGAAACAGTGAATACATTAACAACAGGTGTTGTAGGATATGTATATGTAGTGGATTATTTGCCGGAAACAAGGGTGGATGCAACAGCAAAGTATTATGCAGCAATAGAAGAAAATCCGTCCATTGTGGTAGAGATGGACGCACAAATTCAATATTTACACATTGCGCCCATGGACAGGGCCGGTAATGTGGGGGCAACAACACATATCAAAATAAGTAATCAGGATGTGATATATTGGCCGGTTATGACGCAACAACTTATGATACAAGAGGGCGAGAATGTAATGCAAACGGAAAGCGGAGAATTCTATGTACGTGCAGACGGGATAACACCTTTTGAAATAGAAATGGATGCCTATATCTGCGGAACAGCCGGGACAGATTATCAAATAGACAACATGAATATCATTACTTATGAGGAGAATACCGTACAAGAGAGTATCTATTCTGTTATTACACCAAGAAAGAACGAAATATTGCCGGGGATGTATATGTATCCTATGCAACAGTTACAGAAGAAAGTGTGGGGAGAACCGCATGTACAGGATGCCGGTTATACCTATACTAAGCGGTTTCATTATTGTCGAAATCTAAAGATGATTCAGAGATTTGTTATGGAACAACAATTTCATGGACACAAAATATATCTGGTACCTCAAGCCGGCGTACAAACAGCAGAAGGAATCATATACTCGGCGAGGGAACAAGATGTACAAAACTGCATTTGTGTGATTGCAGATGGAAAGGGCCCGGAGATATCCGGATTGGAATTATTGGAGGATGCGGACAGTTTAGATTTTTCAAAAGGAGATACGCAGGATATACATGTTTATGCAAATGACGCAGACTCAGGATTAGAGGTATTCTATGTTGAGATTTACAATATGGAAAACGGGAGCGTTTTGCGATACGAAGACAGCCGGTTAAACGGACATATTGCTTTCACCATATCTGATGACAATATTGTATTTCATGGAAAATTTAGTATTGTGGCATACGCAAGGGACAGAGTCGGAAACGAAAGTATTGTTGGGAAAGATTTGCTTGGAATTGGTTTATATGCATATGTGGAACGTGTGTTGGAACCGCACACAGGGATGTTTAAGCGAGGAGAAACGGGCATTCTTCATATTCAGACAACAGGGTACATAGAAAGAGTGGAGGTATTTTTTCAGCAGGATTTGTTACAGGAGGGAGAGAGCAATCCTATTGTATATACCTATGAAATACCGGAATATATACAAACGGAAGAAAAGGAGTTTACGATTCCGTTAATTGCTTGCGACGGAGAAAAAACAATCAAGGTAATTGCTTATAAAGAGGGTACGGAATTAGAGAAAGAACCACAACTGCTTATTATTCAAGTGGAAGGAAGCATATTGGATGAACTTCGGACACGTCTGCGGTAACTCATGGTGGTTGGTTAGTGGTATAGCGATGTCTGCAGTTGTATTATGGATAATTCATCGGAAGGATCCTGAGTTTAGAAGTTGCGAAACCGGTAAAATACGAGAGACTTTTCTGGTGCTCTGTAACATTATGCTATTAATAATGCCGATGGAAATAAGCGAGGAACCCTGGTATGTTCAGGGGTGCTTTTTGGGAATGTTTGTTTACTTGATGGTGGCCGGAGTTATGGATTATCAATTGCAGATGGTTAGTGATTTTTTACACGGAATCGGGCTATTGAGTTGCGTGATGATGGTTTTTTGTAATCAGGCCGGGCAGAAAAATTGGTGGTCTTTGATAATGTTTTGTATGATACAGTACTTGGTGTTCAGGCATATGTATGGGGCGGCTGATGTAGCTGTGTTTATGATATGTGCGCTGTTTTTTACTGCTGAAGGAAGAGATATGGAAGCATATTTATTACACATGGCGATTGCATTTTTTCTGTTGGGGATAGTCCAGGCATTTCGCGGAAACATATCCAAACAGGGAAATTTAAAGGTGCCGGTGGCGTTAGTACCGTATATAGCGATCAGCTTTTTTGTGATTATTTAGCGGATAATGGTTGTACCATTATCCGCTTTTTGGTATTATTAATTTAGTATGGATAAGTATGCATATGTAAAGGAGGAACCCTATGATAACCATCAGCTTATGTATGATAGTGAAAAATGAGGAAGCAATTTTAGCCAGATGTTTGGATACGGTTGCGGATTTGGTGGAAGAAATTATCATCGTAGATACGGGGTCCACTGATGCAACGAAGAAAATCGCAGCAAAGTATACGGACAAGATTTTCGATTTTAAATGGATTGATGATTTCAGTGCGGCACGAAATTTTGCATTTTCCAAGGCTACTCAGGAATATATTTATACAGCGGATGCAGATGAAGTGATCAATGAAGAGAATAGAGAAAAGTTCCGTATCTTAAAAGAGCAGTTGTTGCCGGAAATAGAGATTGTACAGATGAAGTACGGAAATCAGCTTTCGTTTGGTACTGTATATAATTTTGATGAGGAATATCGTCCTAAGCTTTTCAAACGTTTACGGGAGTTTGTATGGGAAGAAGCTATTCATGAGACTATTCGTACATTTCCCATAGTGTACGACAGTGATATTGTAATTACCCATTTACCCACATCACCCCATGGCGGAAGGGATTTGAAGAATTTTAAAAAGCAGATTTCAGAGGGCAAAATCTTATCCAAGCGTTTGAGTAATATGTATGCCAGAGAATTGCTTTTGGTAGGCAGTGAGCAGGATGTATGGGATGCGGAGAGTTATTTTGAACAGATAAGCATGGACTGCGACATCCATCCTGATACAATACTGGAGGCTTACTGTGTTTTGGTCAGAGCGGCCCGCTTGAAAAGAGATATCCCCAAAATGATGAAGTTTGCAATGAAGGCAGTTCTTACCCAGGAATGTTCGGAAATTTGTTTGGAGCTGGGATATTTCTATGAGGACAGAGGAGACATTGAAGAGGCAGCAGTGTGGTATTATAATGCGGCCTATGAGACTCAACCCATATTGGTATTGGGAACTGCAAAAGAAGAACCTTTGCAGGGACTGGTACGTTGTTATGAAACTTTGGGAATGAATGAGCAGGCAGAAGAGTACAGGGAGAAATTAAGAGAAATTCAATGTAAAAATTAATTTACATTAGAACTTCTCTATGGATAAATGAAGAAAACTACTGTATAATCAGTAGGTGTTTTAACGAATCACCATGAATTGGTAGAAAGAGGCGTTTATGAACTGGGAAAATTATGTACGTAAGGTAGTTCCTTATGTTCCGGGTGAACAACCCAATAAAAAGAACATGATCAAGTTAAATACAAATGAGTGTCCTTATCCACCCGCACCGGGCGTGGAGAAAATGCTTAAGAGTATGAATTACGAAGAGTCCAGACTGTATCCGGATCCGGAAATTAAGTTGTTGACGGAGGAATTGGCAGACTTTTACGGAGTGAAAAAAGAGCAGGTATTTGTGGGAGTAGGCTCTGATGACGTTTTGGCTATGGCCTTTTTAACATTCTTTAACTCAGATAAGCCCATACTGTTTCCGGACATTACTTATGCTTTTTATGATGTATGGGCAGAATTATATCGAATTCCTTATAAAACCTGTCCGTTAAAGGAAGATTGGCATATTGAACCGAAGGATTACTTACAGGAAAACGGTGGAGTGGTAATTGCCAATCCTAATGCACCTACCGGCTTGGAAGAAAGTCAGGAGGTAATTGAGGAGATTATTAAGGCTAATCGTGACAGTGTTGTAATTGTGGACGAAGCGTATGTAGATTTTGGCGCAACCAGTGCGCTTCCTTTGATTGAAAAATATGATAATCTGCTGGTAGTGCAGACTTTTTCCAAGTCCCGTTCCATGGCAGGACTTCGTATCGGTTTTGCTATCGGGAATGAAAAATTGATTAAGTATTTGAGTGATGCAAAATTCTCATTTAACTCCTATACATTGAATCATCCGGCACAGATACTGGGTGTGGAAGCGTTGCGAGACAGAAAGTATTTTGAGGAAACGGTACAAAAAATTATAAACACCAGGGAAAGAACCAAGAAAGAACTTACGGAACTTGGATTTGCGTTCCCGGATTCCAAAACCAATTTTGTCTTTGCTTCACACAAGAGCGTTCCGGCAGCAGAGATTTTTGCGGCTTTAAAAGAAGCGGATATTTATGTAAGGCATTGGAATAAACCGCGAATCGGCAATTCTTTGCGAATCAGCATCGGTACGGATGCTGAGATGGATGCGCTTATAGCGTTTTTGAAGAAATATTTGGCAGGAAAATAGAAGAAGTGGAGTGTTAAAATGATTAAAAGTATTTTAAGAGGTATTGTAATTGGTATTGCTAATATTGTTCCGGGAGTCAGCGGAGGAACCATGATGGTTTCCATGGGTATTTATGATAAGTTGATTCATTGTATTACCCATTTGTTCAGTGAATTTAAGAAGAATGTTTTATATTTGCTTCCCATTGTTGCGGGTATGGGAATCGGAATCATAAGCGGAGCGCTTGCGCTTTCGGAAATGTATGCGAGAATTCCGTTTCAAACAAGTTTGTTGTTTGTTGGTTTGGTAGTGGGAAGTTTGCCCGTTATTTGGAAAAATGTGAAGGGCAAAACGATTCGTCCCGGTCATATTATTGCGTGTGCTATCTTTTTTGCTGTTGTATTGATTTTTGCTTTAATGGGAGAACAGGAAGAAAATACGACAGAGTTGGTGTTTTCCTATGCGAATATGGCAAAGTTGGTGATAGTAGGTGTTGTGGCTGCGGCTACCATGATTATTCCGGGTGTGAGCGGTTCTATGGTGCTTACCCTTTTAGGTTTTCATAAGCCTGTTATGGATGCGATTTCGGCATTTTTCAAGAGTTTGTTTGCATGGGATATGGATGGAATCCTTCAGGGAATCGGTGTGTTAGCTCCCTTTGGTGTGGGCGTGGTAATAGGCATATTTGCTGTTGCTAAGTTGATAGAAATTGTTTTTGGGAAATATCCCTTATATGCTTATTGGTCTATTATCGGTTTGATATTGGCATCACCGGTTGCAATTATTAACGCTATAAAATGTCCTGTTATCGGTTTGCTTGAAATTTCGACCGGTGTTTTAGCGATGGCAGTCGGCTTTGTAATTGCTATGAAATTGGGAGATTAAGGATGGAAGCCTATCAGGATTTTGCATACGTTTATGATACGTTTATGGATGAAACACCCTATGAGGAATGGTGTGAAAGAATCGATGCCCTGATTAGAACGTATGGGGTATCGGAACCCAAAAGAAATGCAGAAGATGTGTTGGATTCTGAAAAGAATTTGGTATTGGATTTAGGGTGCGGCACAGGAACTTTGACGGAGCGCTTATACCAAAAAGGATATGACATGATAGGTGTGGACAATTCGGAATCCATGCTTGGGATTGCCATGGAAAAAAGAAATTTGTCAGGAAACGAAATTCTTTATCTTTTGCAGGATATGCGGGAATTGGAGTTATACAGTACAGTGGGAACCGTTATCAGTGTGTGCGATTCCGTAAATTATATTTTGGAAGAAGAGGAACTTCTGCAAGTCTTTTCTTTGGTAAATAATTATTTATACCCGGGTGGAATTTTTGTTTTTGATTTTAATACAGAATATAAGTACCGGGAAGTAATTGGAGATGCTACTATTGCGGAGAACCGGGAAGAATGCAGTTTCATTTGGGAAAACTATTATGATGAGGAAACCTGTATCAATCAATATGATGTGACGGTTTTTGTGCAGGAAGAGGATGACAGATTCCGTCGTTTTACGGAAACTCATTATCAAAAAGGATATACAGTGGAGCAAATAGCTGCTTTATTGGAAAGGGCAGGAATGAAGCTTGTGGAACTGTGGGACGCAGACACGGAGGGAGCGATCACGACGGAAAGCGAAAGAGTACTTGTAGTAGCACGCGAACAGGGGAAGAAAGGAAGATAGTTTTGGATTATATTGTTAGAGCAACAGCAGCCAATGCTCAAATCAGAGCGTTTGCCTGTACAACAAAAGAGATGGTGGAGACAGCACGTCTTGCACATAATACCAGTCCGGTAATGACAGCGGCCTTGGGACGTTTGCTGACAGCCGGT
>JAZNQI010000139.1:0-12440 GCA_045590095.1 Acetatifactor sp.
ATCTCTGTCCCCTTCAATCCCGCAGGATATCCTTTTCCGTTCCACTTTTCGTGGTGATACTGAGCCATATCACTGGCAGTCTTCAAAAACTCTTCCGTTACCATTTGATTCATATTGTTTCGAATCATATCCGCTCCGGCTTGTGCATGAGTTTTGATTACCTCATATTCTTCAAATGTGAGAGCCCCCGGCTTTCGAAGTACCGCATCAGGAATAGTTATCTTTCCAATATCATGAAGGGGTGACGCATTTCGCATCGTTTCTATCAACTGGACATTCAATTCTTCCGGATACATTCCCTTTTCCAGCATCTTTTCAGCCAGCATAATAGTATAACGACTGGTTCTTTTTACATGTTCACCGGTTGTACCGTCTCTACTTTCAATAACGTTTGCCATGGTAACAATAATATCGTGCTGCATACGAGTAATTTGCGCCAATTGCGCCATTACCATCTTTTCCAGATTCTTACGGTAGGATTCTAATTCCATAGTTCTCATGACACGCTTATGCATAATCTGCGGAACAAAAGGCTTACTGATATAATCCACTGCTCCCATATCAAAACATTTGCCCTCTGTTTCGCTGCTTCGATCAGCCGTCAGAAAAATAACAGGTATTTTACACCAGGCCGCATGAGCACGTAAACGTGACATAACCTCAAATCCATCCATTTCCGGCATCTGTATATCCAACAAAATCAAGCAGGGCTCATTTCTCTCCAGGTATTCTAATGCTTTTATACCGGAATTTACTGCCGCCACACGATATTCCTGTGAAAGCAGTTTCTGTGCCATTAATAAATTCGACTTGTCATCATCAATTACCAATACTGTCTCTTTCATACTCTTTTCCCTCATAGTCTTTTATTAAATCCTTCAATGTCTCTTCCGCATCCGCGTAATCAAATTCATTCACGTTTGCTTCAACCTGTTGCAAAATCGTACTTATTTCTTCATTTCGGGTTACTTGTTTCAAATATGTGATACATTCCAGAGCTTTAACCATCTCGTAATTAACCACAAACTCTTGTAAACTCTTTAGTTCTGCCAAATATTCTAAATCCGAGATTTCTTCCAGCGGTTCAGTCGGTGCAAGAGGTGCCTGCGGTTCTCCTATTTGCTCAAGAACCTGTCCAATCCTTTGTAAGAACTCTGCATGGTTTTCTTTTACCTTCAGGCTGTCACCCGCCTTTGCAGCCAGCTCCTGCTGCTTTGCCAATTTAGAAAGTGAAGTCGCTCCTATTCCTAAAGAGGTACTCTTTAATGCATGCGCTGTAATTGCGTAATCCTTCCAATTCTGCGTTGCATAATACTCTTCCAGTCTTCCCTGGTACTTAATGCTCTCCGTATAGAAACTCTGCAAAATCTCCGCATACAATTCTTCACTGCCGCCACAGTACTGCAGGCCTACCGTTCTGGAAATCAATTCTCCTTCATCCTGTACAATATCTGATTTTTTCACGTTTTCCACTTCTTGTACCGCCACCTCTCTAAATATCTGCATCTCCATGGGCAAATAACGTAACAATACGGCTTCCAACCTGCCTACATCTACCGGTTTACTGAGATAATCATCAAACCCTTCCTCCAAATAGCGCGTTCTGGCACCTGCCACAGCATTCGCCGTCAAAACTACAATAGGAGTTTCTTTATTTACATCCTTACCATTTCGTATCTGATGCAGAGTTTCTATTCCATCCGGGTAAGGCATCATATGATCCATAAAAATAAGGTCATATTTATTTTTCTTACACAGCTCCAATGCCTCATTACCGCCAAAGGCCACATCCGGAGAAATACCGTTTCTCTTCAACAGACCACTGATAACACTTAAGTTCATTCTGTTATCATCTACTGCAAGAACTCGTGCATCCGGTGCCGTGAAATTCATAACCGGTTGCTCTTTTTCCGTTTCGGGCACATAGGTGAAAATGCCGATACGTTTACTGCCCAAAACCTTCTGCGGAATGGTTACCGTAAATACGGAACCGCTTCCTTCCACACTTTGAAGAGCGATTTTACCACCCATCTGTTTTGCCAGACTATTGGCAATGGAAAGTCCCAATCCGGTTCCTTCCACTCTTCTGTCTTTATCAAATTCCAGACGGTCAAACTCCGCAAATATCTTTTCTACATTTTCTTCACTAATTCCAATACCGGTATCCGCAACAGTAACCGTAAGGTAATACATATCCCTTTCTACACGGCCTCCTACAGAAAAAATAATCTGTCCTTCTTCCGTATACTTTACCGCATTGGATAAAATATTCATAATAACCTGCTTAACTCTGCTTTCATCACCCATAAGTTTGGCCGGAAGGTTGTCTTCGATATTGTACTCTGTATCAATTCCCTTCTTGGAGGCCTCACTCTGCATATAGGAAATAGCGCTGTTCAAAATGTTTTCTAATAAATATTGTTCCTCAACAATATCCAGTTTTCCGGACTCAATTGCAGAGTAATCCAGTACATCATTGATTAAGTTAAGCAATCTCACACTCGCCTGCCTGATATTGTCAGAACATTCCACAATTCGCTCATCCGGACTCTCCTGCAAAATCATATCATTCATTCCCAAGATGGTATTTACCGGTGTGCGGAATTCATGCGACATATTGGTCAAGAATTCACCCTTCGCCTGGTATTTAATTCTCTCCAATTCTTTTTCTCTTTCCGAACCCTGACGTTCATCTACAATCATCCATAAAAGGAATACACCCAACCATAATCCGAGCGCAATCAGATATACCTTATACCAGGTCATTTCCCAAATATGTGCTTCCTTTACTAATTTGTATGTTTGCTCCTGAAGTACCGTTGACTCATCGTCGCTTAATATCTGCATACAGATAGTGTATTCTCCATGTCGCAAATTTGATACCTGCAAAGCTTCCATCTCTGTATGACTTACCGTTTTCGGTGATGCAGTAATCTCTTTCACGAAAAAGCGTATCTTAACATTTGTGCACAAATAATTTCGAATAGAACCATTTAATGTTATGGTTTCTGCGTCTGCCGGAATGGTGTAAACTCCATTCTCCGGAAGAATTACGGTATCATCATACATAACTGTCGACAGCCCGAATTTATAAAGAGTATTTTCTGTAATCATATTAATCGGATTACAATAATACACACCACTATTTGTTGCAAAATATAAGTTTCCTTCTTCATCCACATAATTCCATGCATTGGAAGTCAATCCATCCACCAATCCGTTATGGTAATTATACAATTTGCAACGAATCTCTCCTCCGGATATCAACTGCTTTGCATCAGTAATATATATCCCTGCACTGGCCAGAACACAAAGCTGGTCTCCCATTACAATGGCATCATAGTTATTGTAATACGGGAATTCTGTCAACGCAGCGACTCTATCATTCTTCATATAGCAAAGAGAGGTTCCTGATACCACAAAGAAACCATCCTCATATGGAGTAATTCGCATTACTACTTGAGATGACAGTCCTTCCTCTTTTCCGATATGTCCGATTATCTCTTTTCCTTTTATATGATAGATACCCGCGCCATCCGTACCGGCGTAGAAACTTCCGTCCTCAAGTTCCTGCATGCAAAGTATCTGAGGATTATTCAGTCCGTCTTCTTGCGTCAGAGTTTTGATTAATTTGGTGCCCTCGATAAAATTCAGCCCATTGCTGGCACCGGCCACAATAGTTCCGTTCGATAATTCCATTACACTACGGAAGCGATTGGACGTAGTTCCCTCTATCTCCTCCGTAAATGTAACAATGTTTCCGTCTGACGAATAACGCACTAACCCATTATCACTATACGTACAAATCCACAAATATCCCTTTGAATCTGCTTTAACGCAACGAATCCTGGCACCTTCCAGCATTAATGTTAACTCATTTTTAATTTCCCGGCCGTTTTCTCTGTCTATAATTACCAATCCGCTATCTGTTGCGCAATAATACATACCTTCATAAACGCATATACTATTTACGGTCCTCGGTGAAATATCATTTTCCGAAAATAGCTCGCCAAAAGAACTGCATGATAATTTCGCTACACCGTAGCGTGTAGACGCCATCCAGATATTTCCCTCGTAATCCTCATGAAGACTTTCTATGGAGCCGTCAAAATCCTGAATCTTAACCACTTCCAAGCCCTTAGAACCAATATATCCGCAGCCGTTTTCTGCCGCAATCCACAACTTACCGGTGCGGTCTTCCAAAATATCACAAATTCCGGAAAGAGGCATAACACTTCTATATCCTTCCATGTGAATGCGGTTATCTTTAATGCTAATTATCTCGATTTCATTCACAGATGTACCAACCAAAATTCCATCCGGGGTCTGACTGATACAGGTGTAATATGCGCCGGGAGTATCTTTGCTCCTTGTTTCTTTCACCCTATCCTCTTGGAGGAAAAACAATTCTCCCTCATTACTACAGCCGACAATTCCTTCCTCACAAGACACCATGGACGAAACATACTTTACACCGGCATCCAAAACATGTAATTCCCGGTTTCTGTCAATTTTACATATGTCTCCTGTAGTTCCTATATAAATACTGCCATCCGGTGTTTCTGTAAAACAGCGGACAGAATTCATATTCACTTCATCCGACACATCAAAAAAGGTAAACTGTCCATCCCGATACAATGCCACTTTTCCGCCGTTCGTACCAATCCAAAGGTTGCCCTTACTGTCAGTCATCATGGCAGTTATACTTACCATGCCGCCTTCTCTGATGAACTCAAACTCCTTGCCGTCATATCTGGTCAGTCCTGCATAACTTCCAATCCATATATATCCGTCTTCTGTCTCTTCAATATCATTTGCTTCCGAGGAATACAAACCCGAACCGTTATTGTAAATGGTAGAAACATACTTATCTTCACTGTTTTCAGCATATACCGTCACATCCCAAAGACTCCAGCTACTCACGCCAATGCACAAAAGCATAAACGCTGCCGTGCTTCTCTTGGCACGTCCGCCCCTCTTCCCTTTCAGGACATTATACATTGCAAACAGCAAAATGAACGCACATAATGCGCATACCTGTTTGTCCAAAACCTCCACCACTGCCGCACCGAGAATCGAACAAACAACGGGTGAGACGTTATTCCACTCTAACATACCATAGAAAGCATCTCCCCACATATTCGTGCTTCTTCCGTCTCCCCAAAACATGTACACGGGTACCGTTGTTACGAGAGACAATACACCTGTCATAAATCCCATTTTCAGAGCTTTAAAGAAGTTCTTCGGCGGTGTCTTTTTCCAATAAAAACATTGGAACAGTACCACCACCAAACAAGCCGCCCCATAAGCAGACATTCCCACAATATCCAGTCCCGACAGCAAAACGCTAAAAAGGCACACAAAAAGAGCACCGGCCATTCCTACGGAACAGACAGCCACACTACTTCCTATCGTATCTCCCCACACCGGTAACTGCAAACCTCGCGACAACAAATTGCCAACCAGGTTTAAAATAATGCAAAATATAATCAATAAAATTTTTTGCCCCGGTGTCAGCTCTTCCTTGTGCAAACTTTTCATTCAGGTCTCCTACTCAATAATAATCTGACACATTTTCATAGCTTCCAACGCATTATTATGACTCTGAGGTGTCACTCCTGCACAGCAGGCAGAATCTACGATTATCTTTACCTCCGGCAGAGTCGCCTTAGCAATCATGGCATTGGAAATCACACATATATCTGTACATAACCCAATTAGTGTAATGGTTTCAATAGGCTCCTTTTCCTCTAATTCCTTTAAATATGCGCCCAACTCCACAGATCCAAAAGTGGGTTTGTCGATACACTTTCCGGTTACATATTTCTGCAAAGAGGCATCTATTTCCCAACCTGCTGTTCCGCGAATACAGTGGGGCACAGGTAAATTCTTTCCTTCCTGGGTTTCCATATAATTTTCTTCATGAGTGTCTCTTGTAAAAATAACCTCACCCTGAAACTCCCGAATCTTCTTCTCTACATTGGGCACAATAGCAACCGCCTCTGCTGTTCCCAAGGCACCGTCGATGAAATCTTTTTGCATGTCTACTACAACTAAAATATTCTTCATTTTTACAACCTCCCAAAGGACACTTTGCTTATATTGTAGAACAGAATGCAATATTTTTCAATATTTTCATACAATAATGCATGAAAAAGTGAAATATTGTATAAAAAAGAAAAGCCCTTGTATATACAAGAGCTTTTAAAATACCATCTGCACCAGTACCATATAACACACTGTGCCGCCTACGATACTGAGCAAAGTGTTACGTTTCCACACATGCAACACCACAACCAACACCACCGAAATCAATTCCGGCAAACCAAAGGGCATCTTCACAAAAGAAATCCCCTTCAGGCAGTACACCACCAACATAGCCATTACCGCATATGGTAGTACACGTCCTAAATACGCCACAACCTCCGGCACTTTCCTCCCCTTAGAGAAGATGACAAAGGGTAAAAACCGTAATGCCGCCGTCACCAGTGCCATGACCAGAATCAAACTCAAAGCTGTCCAATCACTCATGTTTGCCACCTCCCTGCACATCCATAATCTTCCTGCAAAGAAGAAGCACCACCGTAATAGCAATCATGGTCGGAATCAGGAAACTGTCCGCACCAAAAAGAAGCAGGCACACAATAGAACAGGTCAGTCCTGCAATAGCGGGCAAATGATTCTTGGTACTCAACCACTGCTCCACAAACACCGTGACAAAAAGCGCCGTCATGGAAAATTCAATTCCTGCCGTATTAAAAGAAATTACCGTACCCAGAATACTGCCCAGCACGCTTCCCAATACCCAGTAGCTTTGATTAAAGAGGGACACGAAAAAACAATACCAATGTTTATCAAACCCTTCCGGATACTCCCCAGTACAAAGAAGGGAATAGGTTTCGTCCGTCAAAGAAAATATCAAATAAGGCTTCTTTCCGCCGGCCTCCTTATACTTATCAATCATGGATACTCCGTAAAACAAATGTCTTGCATTCACCACTAATGTGGTGAGGGCGGTAGAAAGCATAGTAGCCCCCGATGTCAGTAATGAAACACCCACATACTGCATAGAACCCGCATAAATGGTGAAGCTCATCAAAAAGGACCATAACAGGCCGTACCCTGCCTTTTTTAACAAAATACCAAACCCGATTCCCAGCACAATATAACCGGCCATAACCGGCAAAGATTTGAGAAACGCTGCTTTTATCAACTTACTATGTACTTTTGTTTTCTGCTCTTGCTCTCTATTTTTCACGAATTTTCCTCACGTCAGCTTTTTTCACAATAACCACTCCTCATTTTAGCACAGAACTTATTCAGAGACAACCGAGAACTCCTCTTCTTCACAAAGCTTCGCTATCCCCGCCCTTCTACACATCTGCCCACAAATAAATAAGGGAGCGCTGTTTTCTCGACACTCCCCATTCTCTCTACGACTTACCGTCACGCTCTTTCACAAAGAAATCTACCAGGCGCTGCACATTTTCCATGCAGGCGCCGCATACCGTGGATGCGCCTGTCTCAGCCTGCACATCCTCCAATGTATTTGCCCCTGCATCAACCGCAGCCTTTACCGCGCCATTGGTAACTCCCATGCAATAGCATACTACTTTGTCCATATCCATTGTAGGCACCTTCCTTTCTTTCACAGTTTACCCCGAAATCCGTGAAAAAATGCGCGAAAAGCACTACATAGCAATTTACTTCTTACATAACCTCAAATCTTATATTTTCTCAGATCAACACTTCCGTCCGCTTCAAAAACAATTCCTTCTTTTTCCTACCACGCTTGCCAGCTTTTTATTTCCCAAACATTTAAGTTGTAACTACAGAATAATTTTGTAGTAATTGCAAATCAAATTAATTGACCATTCATCATCTGCTTTTTCGGAGTTTCTGTTTATCTTTTCCACCCAATCTTTAAAATTCATATTAGTCATTCCGTTACTTGCAGAGATGCTTCTCTCATTGTTGGAATAATTTTCTTCTACATATTCTTTCAAGATATCAAAGTCTTCATATCGTGGTAATCTATATTTCATATTTTCCCTTTTAAACAAATTGGGTTTTGTCGCTCCATCAAACTGAAGATTTCGTTCTTTGGGTATATATAACCGTCTTCAGCTCCCATACCCAATCTTTAGCATAAATCAGCCCTTTTTAGCCTCATAATACGCCAATAGTGACTGTTTTGGGTATAGAGAGCTGACTCTGTCGCATATACCCACAAAACCATACATTTCTTGGGTATAAATACTGCTGCCGCGTCGCTCATACCCAAAAGCCTGCATTACGTTGAAATATATACATATATTGCAGCACTTTCCTAGAATTTTTGGGTATATACATTTAATTTGCTACTATATACCCAATTCCGTAAATATACGCATATTTTATAAAGTTTTCCACACTCTACTAACCCCATACAATTGAACTTCGTTCAATTGTCATCCCTCGCTCTAAAGAGCTCGGTCAATTCTTGTTTATCTCTCTGGTTCACCTCAAAAATCCACCCGCTTCGCATCTGTCGTGCTTCGCACTTCTGATTTTGTCGGTATCGCCAAACTTATCTCTACAAGTTCTCCCAATCAATGCGCTCGTTTTTATAGAAAAATTCTCTGTCTCTTTCCGAAATCTCCCGAAGCACTTTACAAGGATTTCCGACTGCAACGACATTATCGGGGATATCCTTAGTAACGATACTTCCTGCACCGATAACAGTATTTCTTCCGATATGCACGCCGGGAACAATTACTACACCTGCACCTATCCACGCATTTTCACCGATATGTACGTCCTTATTGTATTGCAGCCCTCTGGCACGAAGTTCCGGGTCTATGGGATGATTTGCCGTAGCGATTGTCACATTGGGCCCAAACATCACCTTGTCTCCAACGTAGATATTTCCATCATCTACAATCATCAGATTCGAATTAACATATACATTTGAACCCAGATTAAGATGGTGCCCTCCCCAGTTTGCACGAAACGGAAGTTCAATATAGCAGTTTTCCCCGCAGGAAGCAAATACTTCGCGCATGTATTTCTGCTTTTTGTCATAATCAGACGGCCTCAGCTGATTGAATTCCCACAACCTGTCCTGAAACGACATCTGTTCTTCCAAAATCTCAGAATCTGCCGGATCATAAATAAGACCTTTTACCATTCTCTCGTATTGAGTCATGTATCTCTCCTAACCTTTTGTAAATATACAAATTGCAGTTCCTGTGTCACTGCTTCCTCTTTAAAAATTTCATATCCCAGCTTCTCATATAATCTTATATTACTAAGACTTTTTGTGCTGGTAAATAGCTCATATCTTTGATTCGGATATTCTTTTTCCATTTCTAACAGAAGCTTCGTCCCTATTCCTCTCTTCTGCATATTAGGATGCACCATCAGTTTGCCGATATAAACCGTTCCTTCCTCCTGATATGCTCTGACAGAACCTATAATGCCCCCCTCTTCGTCCACGGCTTTTAAAACAGTTCCCTTCTCAAATTCTTCATACACTTCTTCCAGAGTCTGTTTCAAAGGCGGAATGTCCATATCACCAAAGAGTCTTACCTCGCTCTGATAAGCCAAATATTGCAACTTTAATATTTCTTCCAAATCCTCTTTCCGTGCTTTCTTTATCAAATTGATTTCCTCCAAAATCCAGCCACTTAGTTCATGTTTTCTTGGATGCTACAACATTACCTCAACTTCCACATCCGGCATCAATTTTTGTACTGCCTGCTTAAATATTTCTCCAATCTCTGACTCTCCCGGCATATCTGTATAATGTGTGGGAATTACCTTCCGTGGCTTAATCTTACCTGTAAATTCAGCCGCTTCCTTGGCGTCAAAGGTGTACTTTCCGCCACAAGGCACAAACAAGACATCACACATAACGCCGGAATTGTCTTCATTCGCATCCGTGTCCCCTGTCACAAAATAAGTCTCGCCGTCAAGCGTCACAATATATCCGACCCAGTCTCTTTCCTTTGTATGAAAAGGCTTATCAATATTATACGCCCGCGCCCACTTAATCAAAATATCCTCTATCATCAAGTCTGTTCCGGCATCTTCTGCCTTAACAAACTTTACCTCGCCAACCTCTTTACCCACAATTTCAAGCACCATCTGCTCCATACTGAATGGTGCAACCAAAATCGTCTTTTCATTAGCAACCATCTTTATATCTTCCGGCGAAAAATGGTCATAATGCTCATGAGTGACAAGGATAACATCCGCGTCATGTGCCTCTTCCGTAATTTTGAACGGGTCAAAATAGATTACCTTCGTTCCCTCGATTCTGATACTGCTCCGTGCATTAATAAAAATGTTTGACATACTTTGCTTCCTTTCCAACGAACCATCTTCATCACCTGTAATAATAAAACATACTTCGTCACCTCGCAAGTTCCTTTTCCGCTTCGCTACTTAAAACCTATTCATATTCATAACTGGGTTTTAAGTAAACATTCGAATTATCTTTAATCTCTTTCTTGTATACCTGCTCTCCCCAATCACTGCTACTTACTTCTTCAAATGCAACAGAGACATCACCTATGTCTACTTTTAATTCTTCTGCAACCGCATCAGCAATCTTCTTTGCCAGATTAATTTTGATGTCATCGTTCCTTCCCGGCCATAGCTTAACAACAATATGTGGCATATTAACCTCCTTGATAAATTGGGATTTGTCGATTCCATTTATTTTTCATTCTTTTTTGTATATTCAATTCCCCTTTTAAAACTATCGATACATAATTCAAGATCTTCCTTTGTGGTCGCCCAAGAGCATACACTTAATCGAATTGCCATATTTCCTTTCCATTGCGTCGGTCCACACCAACACACACGATCCTCTTGGACATATTCAAGAACATATTTTGTCATCTCATCATCTACGTACTGTATCAGTACTTGGTTATACACAACATCATTCAGTATCGTAAATCCAAGTTGTGATAGTCGCTCAGCAAAGGTTTTTGCATTCTTACAAAGAGCTTCCACAAGAGTTCCAATTCCTTCTTTGCCTAAGTACTTAATTGCAGCCCACAATTCGAAAGATCTTGCTCTTCTTGACATAGCCGTTGTATATAACATGCCATCTCGTTTTCCACTGTAAATGATATAGTCTCCATTGGCTTGTAATGCTTTGCAGAATGCATCTCGATATTTGCAAAGAACAATTCCACAATCGTATGGAACATTTAATGTTTTATGTGCATCGACAGACCACGACGTAGCTTTTTCCATTCCCTTTGCTAGATAAGCATATTCCTTGCTTGTTTTTGCCCATAGTCCAAACGCTCCATCAATATGGATCCATGCATTCTTTTCATTGGCCAAATCACAAAGTGTATCGAATTGATCGAATGCTCCTGTATTCACATTACCAGCTTGAAGAATCAAAATCGTTTTTTCATCTAATTCAGGCAACTTGTCCAAACGTAATGTCCCATCTGGATTTGACTCTACCTTAATTATATTCTTGGAACCGATTCCCAAAATAGATAAGGCTTTGAAGATGGTTGCATGAGCATTTTCACTTAATACAACACGGACCTCAGGGGCACCCATTAATCCATTTTCATAAATATTGTAACCGTTACGTTCTAATATGGTATTTCTCGCAACAGTCAGTGCACATAGAGATGCATCCGAAGAACCTCCCACCAATCCCATCGCAGTTTCTGTAGGAAGCCCAAACAAATCAACAATCCATTTCTCACATACTTCTTCAATTACACCTGCAATAGGTGATGCAACATAGAGTACAGAATTCTGATCCCACACATCAGTTAGCCACTTGACTGCGAGTGTGACTGGTAATGCACCACCATTCACAAATCCATAATATCTTCCACCAGTCTGTGCTAATGTATTGGGCGAACCATTTTGATGAAGTGTTAACAAAATTTCCTCTTCATCTGTACCAACTTGAGGTAGTGGTTCATAAAAATTCTTAAGCTTTAATAAATCCTCCTCCTTTGGATACACATGCCGCTCTGAAATTCCATCCATATAATCAAATGCATAGTCTTTCGCCATCTCAAATATCAATTTATTCCTCAATGGCTTTGATACTGATTCATAAAAATCCTCTTGCATACTAAAAAACCTCTCTTTTCTTATAAATTCTGCTATTCTTTTTTCATAACATCATCCTCAAAAACTTGAAATCATCACTTTATCAAACTGAAATTTTCTTTTCCTATATCCCCAACAATTCCTCAGCATTCCGTCTCGTCAGTTCAATCACTTCCTCCTCCGTGATTCCGCGAAGCTCTGCAATCTGCTTTGCCACCAACGGAAGGTACATCGAAGAGTTGCGTGACCCGCGATGCGGTTCCGGTGCAAGATACGGACAGTCCGTCTCCAGTAAAATCCGATTCTCCGGCATCGTCGCTACGACCTCTTTTAACTTTTTAGCATTCTTGAAGGTA
>JAZNQI010000140.1:0-37386 GCA_045590095.1 Acetatifactor sp.
TGGCTTGTGCCGCGGCATCTTGCACGGTGGAATGCGTTGGAGCTACAGAGGGCCTGAAATCGGGCGAAGACGTTGAGAAACGACTGGCTTTTTACGGAATGGAATAAACCTAAAAAAAGATAACATCGTGCTACGGTGTTATTTTTTTAAAAAAAGTACTAAAGAAATGTAAAAAGAGTCCGATAAAAATAGTAAGACAGTAGGAGGAGACAATCCAGCGAAGGAGGCGTCTATATGAGAATAGAAGCATACAATCAGGTTCAGCAGATGTATCGTTCACAGCGTGTGAACAAGAATCAGAAGACTACAAAAACAACTTTGGCTGACCAGGTTCAAATCAGTAGTCTTGGAAGGGATTTCCAGATTGCAAGAACTGCAGTAAAGGCGAGTCCGGATGTGAGAACAGAATTGACTGCTCCCATTAAGGAACAAATTCAGAATGGTACGTATTCTGTGGATACGTCCAGATTTGCTGACAAATTAATTCAAAAATATGAAGAAATGAGGTAATTCCGGTGGCTAGCTTAATGGAGAACCTGATAGAGATACTGAATGGAGAAAGCAGTGAATATGAGGGGCTGCTGGAATTATCGAAACAGAAGACGTCTTGCATCGTCAAGGCGGATTTGGAAGAATTACAAAGAATCACGGATGAGGAACAGGAATGGCTGACTCGTTTACACCATCTGGAAAAGAGGCGTGTGGAGACGACAGCAGACATTGCTAATGTGCTTAACAAGGATGTTACCACGTTGAAACTGACCAATTTGATAGAAATGTTGGCTGCACGCCCTGCAGAACAGAAACAACTTGCAGAGGCAGTGGAACGTTTGCAGAGTGTTGTACATGAAATGCAAACTGTAAACGAGAGAAACAGAGAATTGATACAGCATTCATTGGAATTGGTGGAGTTCGATATGAATCTGTTGCAGTCGTTGAAGGCTGCGCCACAGACAGCAAATTATAACAGGGGTGCATACAGCGCCGGCGATACCATGGGAGCAAGTTACCGTGGATTTGATGCGAAACAGTAACATTTTGAAGAGGTAAATAATATGCCGTTAATGGGAAGTCTATATGTTGGCACCTCCGGATTAAGAACAAGTCAGAATGCGCTGAATACCACAGCGCATAATTTATCTAACGTAGATACTGCCGGTTATACCAGACAACAGGTACAACAAGCGTCTAAGCAGTATGTCACGATTTCAGTCAATCCGGAAGGCGTTGCAAATCAGCAGACCGGATTAGGTGTCACCTATTCCAGCGTAAAACAAGTGAGAGATGTTTTCTTAGACCAGACATTCCGTCGGGAGTCCGGTCGTTGTGCATTTTATCGTACAACTACGGAAACCATGGAAGAAATAGAAAGTTTGTTAGGCGAGTTAAATGGTGAAGCTTTTCAAACAACCATGAGTGATTTGTGGACATCTGTGCAGGAATTGGCGAAGGATCCGTCCAGTTCTGTTACCCAGGGACTTTTGGTGCAGAGAGCAGAAGAGTTCGTGGAACGAGCAGTTAATATATATGATGGTATGACTTTTTACCAGGATAATTTAAATGTGCAGTTAAAGCAGCACGTGGATAAAATAAATAAATACGGTCAGCAGATTATGGATTTGAATGAGCAAATCCGCAAGATTGAGGTTGGCGGTATCGAACATGCAAATGATTTGAGAGATACCAGAAATGCTATTTTGGATGAATTGGCGGATTTGGTTGATATAAAAGTATCGGAAAATGTTTACGGAGACGTAGATGTACAGATTGAAGGAGTGGATTTTGTAAAGGGCGAACGCTTTTTTGAAATCATGCTTTATACAGATGAATCTACAGGTTTTTATACTCCGTTTTGGCCGCAGAATGCTACTTACAAAGTACTTGATGATGGTAGCAGAGAGTACAATATTGACGGTGCAGAAGTTTTCGATTTAAAGAGAGAGATTTCTTCTGATAAGAATACGGATATCGGTGGATTGAAGGCAATCTTACTTGCAAGAGGTGATCATCGCGCGGATTACACCGATATTGAAAAGGATTACAGCACCGTATCGGAATCAGTGATTATGAATATCCAGGCTGAGTTTGACCAGTTGATTCATAATGTGGTAACCAAGGTAAACGACATTTTAGCAACGGCAGCCGGTGTGACACAGGGAAATTTGACATTAGCGGACGGTACGGTATTAGAAAATGTAAAGTATTGTTTAAATGATACAAAAGGTTACATGCGGGAAGAAAACGGAAGTCCCATACAGATGTTTGAGAAGGTTACGACAGAGGGTTATACAAAGGTAACCGGAGCGGATGGTAATGAGTACTGGGTATACAATGAAGAAAACTTTGAAAATCAGGAATCTTTATATACCTTGAAGAATTTGCAGATAGACCAGCAATTGAAACAGGAACCTTCTAATCTGGGCTTTATGAAACCGGATGGTTCTGTGGATAATGAAACAGCGGAAGCATTAAAAGCTGCTTTTACGGAAGAGATTTATACATTGAATCCTGAGGTAAAGAAGTTGACTACTTTCTTAGATTATTACAATGATTTGGTATCCCAGGTAGCAAACTCGGCGTCGGTTTCGAGAAGTGTTTTTGTAAATCAGGAAAATACGGTGGAAGCTACGGGCAGTGCCAGAGAACAGATTTTGGGTGTTTCTTCGGATGAAGAGTTATCTAATATGATTCGATTCCAAAATGCATTTAATGCATCCAGCCGATATATCAATTCCATTAGTGAAATGTTGGCACATATTATTAACACACTTGGTGTGTAGTCGGATAGGAGTGAGGTAAATGGCATCACAGTTTTTTGGACTTAATATTGCATATAAGGGATTACTTGCCAGCAATGCTGCATTGAATACCACTTCCAACAATATTGCAAATGTGCAGACGGAGGGGTACAGCAGACAGCAGGTGGTACAAAAGGCGGCTGATGCGATTCGTGTATTCCAGACCTATGGCTGTGCCGGTGCCGGTGTTGATACCATTGCTATTGAGCGGGTACGAGATGAGTTTTATGATACCAAGTATTGGAACAACAATGCATTGGTTGGAGAGTACAACTCCAAAGAATATTACATGACCCAATTGGAAACTTACTTTCAGGATGATGGAATTGCCAGTGGGTTTAAAACAATATTCGATAGGATGATGGTAACCGGGCTGGAAGAGTTGTTAAAGAATCCTAATAGTGATTCGGCTAAGTCCCAGTTTGTAGGCAGTGCAGATGCATTGACGGAGTATTTCAACAACCTTTCGGGAAATTTGGAAGCCTTGCAGAAGGATGTAAATAAAGAAATTAAATTAAAAATAGATGAGATTAATTCGTTGGCGGGAGAGATTGCAACTTTAAACAAGCAGATTAACGTTATTGAGCTTTCCGGAAGCAAAGCCAATGAATTGAGAGACAGGAGAGCATTACTGATTGACCAACTTTCTGAGATAGTGGATGTTTCTATTTCGGAAACACCGATTATTGATACCAATTATCCGGACAGAGAAACCGGTGCAAATCGTTTTATCGTAAAGATTGCCGGCGGTCAGACCTTGGTTGATACCAGTGAGTTCAAAGGCTTGGAATGTGTCGGTCGTGAAAACTATGAAAAGGTAAATCAGACCGATATTGATGGTTTGTATGATGTCTACTGGGCAGACGGGCAGAAGTTTAATTTATACAATGCCTCCATGGGCGGTACTTTGCAGGGATTGATTCAAATGCGTGACGGTACCAACGGAGAATATTTCCATGGTGAAATCGCAGCTATCGGAACTACTGATGATGGTAGCAGAGATACCGTGACCATTCAGGTGGATAAGGGATATTTACAGGATTTGAACAAATCTAATTTATCCGATCAGGGCGGTATCATCGATTTGGGAAACAAACTCTTTTACTATGATACATGGTCCTATCAGTGCAGTTTTAATGATGCCGGTAACGCAATATATACATATACATTCACTCTTTCAGACGGACAGAAGAATCCGGAGCGTTTAACCAATGACAGAGTTGGTAAGCTGGCTTCTATTGGTAAGGGATTGGAGTATCAGGGTATTCCGTATTACATGAACCAGATGAACGAGTGGATTCGCAGCTTTTCGCAACATTTCAATGATATTTTGCAGGGAGGATATGATTCTTATAATAATCCGGGCAATATTCTTTTCGCAGGAAAGTTTCCGTTAGATGAAGAACAGTATGATTTCCCGGCAGATGACAGATATGATTTGTTTACCTTTGAAGCTTATCAGAAAAAGGTAGAAGAGCTAGTGGCCGGCGGCATGACAGAGGAAGAAGCCAAGGCAGCAGCTACTATGACTGTAGAGGCAGAATCGGATAGTTATTACAAGCTTACTGCTAAGAATTTTAGTATTTTGACGGCTGTTTTAGAGGATGCAAATCTTTTGGCAAACAGAAATGAGATGTCGGATGGCGTGGAACAAAATGATTTGCTCTCAGATTTGAAATCTATGGCATACAATAAAGATATTATGAGTTTCAGAGGTTGTAGTGCATCGGAATTTTTACAGTGTGTACTCGGTGACGTGGCATTAAATGCCAGCAGAGCAAATACATTTGGCAGAAACTATGAAAATATTGCAGGCGTCATTGATAATCAGCGCCTATCCATCTCCGGTGTAGATGAAGATGAGGAAGCGGTAAACCTGGTAAAATACCAGAACGGTTATAATTTAGCTTCAAAAATGATACAAACATTAACTGAGATTTATGACAGACTGATTTTGGAGACCGGCGTATAATTTCCAAAGGAAGAATAGATTTTCTTCAATAGGAGGAGTTACATGAGAATTACAAACAAAATCATCCAGAACAATAATCTGGCAAACATTAACACAAATAAAATATATCAGGATACGTTGAGCACACAGATGTCTACGCAGAAGAAGATTAATCGTCCTTCGGATGATCCTGTAGTAGCCATTCGTGCCCTGCGTTTGCGCAGTAATGTTACGGAAGTGACACAGTATTACAGCAAAAATATTCCGGATGCAGAAAGCTGGCTGAATGTTACAGAAGATTCTTTGAATAACCTGACCAGCGTGATTACCAATATTATCAGTCAGTGTACTAAGGGATCCAACGGAGACTTGACGACTTCTGACCGAGATATTATTTTGGAACAGTTAAAGGCTCTTGCAGATGAAGTATACAGTACTGCCGATGCAGATTATGCGGGTCGATATGTTTTTACAGGTTATAGGACGGATACTTCTCTTCGCTTTGACAATAATGAGAAGATAGAGACTAACATTGTGGAACAGTTGAGTAAGGATAATATTGACCGTTTGACGGTTATAAATACCAAGTCTGCTGCCGGTGATGATATCAAAGGCATGAATAAGGTAAATTATGGAGATGTGGACGTTTCGGCCATGGATATTAATTCGGCTGATGTTTACAGAATAAGACTGGCATATAATAACTGTGATGATGAAATTCCGGTATTGTCTTATCCGGTGCAGGTGACGGGAACTGACGGTGAAGTGAGCCTGGATTGGCAACAGGTTCCTGTAGAAATGATGCATGAGTATGATAATAATCCCAGTCCGGCACAACGTGTACAGGAAGCGAGTGAAAATGGTGAAGAAGTAGCTGTTTATGTGCCCGAAACAGGAGAATTGCTTTTGAGTGATGAAGCATATAACAGACTGATGAGTCTGGAAGATGATACCAAAACCTCTGCACTGAATGAGGCGGAAATCAGAGTGACATACCAAAAGACAAATTGGGAAAAGGGTGACTTAAGACCACAACATTATTTTGCATGTTCCACAACGGATGCAGATGGCAATGTGATAGAGTATAATCAGGGATATTTGAATGGCATTGTGGAAAAACAGGTGATTGAATATGATGTGGGATTTAATCAGACCATTCGTGTAAATTCTACAGCAGATGAATGTTTCAAGCATGGCATCGGCAGAACGGTAGATGATTTGGTTCTGGCTATGAAAGAAGTAGCAGATATCCAAAAAATCAAAGAAGACCTTGAGAAGTTGAAAGAAACAGCGACGGGTGATGATTTGGCAACGCTGGAAAGTAAACTGGAAGTAGTGGGAAAAGCATATGATTTGTTGAAAGATAAAGCACAGAGGATGTTTGAAGCCGGTATCACTACAATGCAGGGCTATTTGGATGAGGCAAATCTAAGTATTACAAATTGTGGTACCAGAAGTAGTAAATTGGAACTGATAAAGAGCCGTATGCAGACCCAGAAAACCACTTTTGAGACATTAAAGAGTGAAAATGAAGATGTGGATATCACAGAAGTGGCCATTCAATTAAGCAGTGCTAAATTGACATATGAAGCGGCACTTATGGCTACCGGAAAGGTAACACAAACCAGCTTGTTAAACTATATCTAAGACCCAATGGGCAGAAAGAGGACGATATGAGAATAAATACCAGACTTTTTGGAGAAATTGAAGTAGCAGATGATAAAATCATTACCTTTCCCGGTGGTATTATCGGATTTCCGGATATGAAGAGCTTTACCTTGATTTATGATGAAGAAAAGGGTACTGATGCGGGAATTCGTTGGATGCAATCCTTGGATGAACCGGCTTTTGCGTTGCCGGTAATGGATCCACTTGTGGTGAAGGAAGACTATAATCCGGAAGTGGATGATGAGTTATTAAAAGGACTTGGAAATATCGGACCGGACAATTTATTGGTATTAGTAACAGTAACAGTACCGGCTGATTTGAAGAAAATGAGTGTGAATTTACAGGGACCCATCATTATTAATATTGATGAGCGCAAAGCATGTCAGGTGATTGTGGAGTCCGGCGATTATCCTATCAAGTATCCTATTTATGATATTCTGCAGGCAAGAAAGGATGGTGAATAGGATGTTAGCATTATCCAGAAAGAAAAACGAAGCCATTGTAATTAACAATAACATCGAAATCACTATTTTGGAAATCAAAGGTGATCAGGTGAAAATCGGTGTTTCTGCACCTAAGGAAGTACCCATTTACAGAAAAGAAGTATATGTACAGATTCAGGAAGCGAATAAGGAAGCAGTTAATGTGGAAGGCATTGATGCATTGAAGAATTTGTTGGGATAATAGGAAAAATCGATTTATGGAAAGGACTTGTTTCGACAGGTCCTTTTTGCATGTAAGTATTGACAAGAAATGACAGTAAATGTATCATTTATAGAAATGAATGCACAAAAAAGAGAAGATTCTTGATGAAAGAGAGGGAGAAGATATGTTTTGTCCGAAATGCGGAGCGAATAATGAAGATGGTGCACAGATTTGTAGTTTTTGTAGGATACAATTGAGGCAGCCTGTGCCGGTAGAACAACCCCAACCGAGTCAACCGGTGAATATGTACGCGCAACCCCAACCGAGTCAGCCGGTGAATATGTACGCACAGCCTCAGCCGATATCATATGGCTATGGTCCCAAAATGTCAAAAGAGGAATTTTATAAGCATCCGTACAATGCTCAAATGAGCAAGAATATTAAGGTGAATGCGATTATTTTATATATTGTATTTGCACTTACATTCTTTGTTAATGTGGGAATAGTTGTTGCGGCGAGTACCAACGATTATTTGATCGGCATGAAATTGTTTATAGTTGATGAAATTGTATCAGTAGGTACTTTTATGGCCATATTGATTGCCTTTTTTATAGGTCAGGAACTACTTGCCTTGTTTGCACATATAAAGCAAAATTTTGTTTGTGCAATTCTTTTGGCGGTGTCTATACTTGTTTTTGCATTAATAATAGGTTTTAGTATCGGAACATTTATATGGCTTGCATGTACAATTTTACATGCGGTTCAACTTTACAGATTCAATAAAGCCTATCAAAATTATTGCCGGGCCGGGGTAATGTAATTGTTTTGTATAAAAAGATCTGCGAAAGCAGGTCTTTTTTGTTTTGTAGAAATTGCTCAAATTATTAGAAATGGTGTATAATGAATTCAAAATGATGGGAATAGCAGAAATATAAAGGAGGGATTGGTGATGAAACGCTTATTTGGTGTTGTGGTTATGATTTCTTTATTGATGAGCTGTAAAATAAATGTGCAGGCATCTGAAACGGCAATGCAGGATGGAATAGAAATCAATATTTGGACGGAGAAAGAAGAGTATAATTCGACAGAAGATGTTGAGGTGGAAATCACTGTAAAAAATCATAATGGATATGCTGTGGACGGATTGTCACTTGAGATGACACTGCCTTCCGGGTTGGAGATAAAAAATGAATCTTTGATGGAAGTTAGTCTGCAATGGTTGGTTGACTTAGTTGCTCCTACTGAAACAGAGGGATTATCCGCAGAGAATATGAGTATTAAAGGTGGAGAAGAACGCATTTTTCGAGGAGAACTTATTTACTTGGATAGTCTGCAAGAGGGAACGAATGCCAAAGGGGATTCAGTTACAATAGTGCTTGTGGGGTTGTGTGTGGTGTTGGTTATTGCGATAGTAGTATTGCTTGTTGTGCTTATTGCACCCAGAAAAAAGAGAGACAGGATGATTTGTTTATTGCTGTGCGTAGGGGTGGCAATGAGTATGCTTCCTATGAGAGTTCTGGCAGCAGATGAAGCAAGGGAGAGAATGGTTGTCTCTAAAAAAATATATATTGATGATGAAGAGTACATAATAAAAGCAGAAGTAAGTTATTTCTTGGTGGAGGAACAGTTGTGCACAATTGCTTTTGACACGGATGGCGGAACTGTAATAGAAAGTCAAGTAATTAATAATGGTGAATTACTTGTTCAACCGGATATTCCGGAAAAGGAAGGCTTTGTCTTCATTGGATGGTATGGAGATGAAGAATGTACGATAGAGTATGATTTTACGCAACCGGTAAAACGTTCTTGTACGGTATATGCGCGTTGGCTGAATATTGCGGACAAGACGGATAGTGACGGAGATGGTTTGACAGATGCGTTAGAGGAGTTTTACGGCACGAATTTCCGGATGGCGGATAGTGACGAAGATGGTTTGAATGATTATGTGGAAGTGGTAGTTTTGCAGTACAACCCTTTGATTACCGATACGGACGGGAATGGTGTAGGTGACGGTGATGAAGATTGTGACGGTGACGGACTGAACAATGTCTATGAAGTGTCTATGAGCACAAATCCGGCTAATGATGATAGTGACGAGGATGGCCTGAGTGACAGAGAGGAGATTGATGATTGGGGTACAAATCCGATAATTAATGATACGGATATGGACGGTGCAGGAGATAAGTGGGAAGCTGTTCATGGATTTAATCCCTTAGAATATAATGACACTTTTGTGACAGAAGTAAAAGCAAACGGAAATGTTACAGAGGTGGGCGTGGTAGCAACAGTTTCTATGGAAGGTACCGGAAAGCAAGCGGAAAGCTTAAGTGTGGTTCCGGTAACTGCGGAAGAAGAACCGTTATTGTCTTCTGATATACCGGGATATATGGGAGTTGCTTATGATATTTCAGCTTCCGAAAAGGATATGAATGCAACATTAACTTTTGAATATGACACATCAATGGGGACGATTTCGGAATCATTTCAACCTCGAATTTATTTATTTGATGATGCAAAGGGGCGCTTGCAGGAATTAGAAAATCAAGATGTTTCCGAAGGAAAAGTAAGTGTACATATTACTCAGGCATCTAAATGCATTTTATTGAATAAGGTTGAGTTTGATAAGGTCTGGGAACAGGAGTTTAAACGCCCGTTTATTAGTGAAGAAGGTAAGGATGCGACACTGGATGTTATGTTTGTAATTGATTATTCAGCCAGCATGGTTGATAATGATCCAAATCAGATGTTTAAGCAGGTTTCGGCTGAGTTTATTAACAAATTGAGAAGCGGTCAGGATAAGACAGGCGCGGTTCAATTTATCAGAGAAGCATATTGGGTGTCTCGATTGACCTTGGAAAAAGAGAGGGTTATAGAAGCTATTAATACAATAACCTACGATGATGGTTATCAGTGGGACTCCGGTACTGACGGGTCAGCAGGACTTCACTTGGCATTAGAGGAATTGGAACAATCTGATTCGAAATATCAGTTTATTATTTTTATCACGGATGGAGAAGATAATGGATATTTTTATTCTTATGACGAACTCATTGAAAGAGCGTTACAAAAATCAATAGTTATTTATACCATAGGAATGGGAAGTGCAGACGAGGAGTTACTTACACGTGTGGCGGAAGGAACAGGTGGCAAATATTATCATGCTACGGCAGGCGTGAGCTTGGATGATTTGGCGAATTTGGATGATGTATATGGAGAGATAGAAGCAGAAACGGTTGATTTGACAACGGATTCCAATGGCGATGCTATTCCGGATTATTACAATGAGTTGATTAAGCAGGGAATACTGGTTCTTAGTAATGGTTCTACAGCGTTTGTGGGGAAAGATTTTAACTTTGATGCAAATGGAAACCCTGGTTATGATTATGACGGGGACGGAATTAAGAACGGCGAAGAATTGGTTATTGTACAAGAAGGAAATGTGGTATATATGCAGATGAAGTCAAATCCGCTGGAGAAAGATACGGATAAGGACGGATATTCTGATGCAGATGATGCGAATCCTATGGTGTGGGATGTCAGCTATCGAGATTTAGCATTATTGTCTCATGCTGTATATGAAAACTACAATGCGGGAACGGTGCTTTCGGAAACGGACAAGACACTAAAATCGAATAAGAAAGAGGTGGCCGGAACACTGAAGGAAATGGTGGGCTGGAAAGTGCTTTTGACGTTTTATAACCCGGTGACAGGATTTGAAGCAGCGGCTTACGCAAAAGATAATAATCTGGTATTGGCTACAAGAGGAAGCGAATCACATGATATTGCGGATATTGTACAGGATTGGGTCATTGCAGATGCGATAGGATATATTCTTGGGTTGAATGCGCAACTTCCCGCTATGGAAGAATTCGTATCTATGGCAGTGAAAATGTATGGACACGAATATGAGAATATTTACGTAACAGGCCATTCGTTAGGCGGGTATCTTGCTTTGATGGCAAGTTCTCAACTCGTGAAGCATGGCATGGAAGATAAAATTCGGAAAGTCGTAACCTTTAACGGATTGGGGATGAATTATTGCGGAGGTACTTTTATTGGCACTATTTTGGATAGAGATGATTATGATAACTTTGAAAGAATAAACGGAAAACTAAAACACTATCGTACGGATAATGATGTGGTTTCGTTAATCGGTTATACACCCGGAGATAAGGTTTCGATAGAGAGATCGAAGACAATCGATTGGAGAAACATTGTAGACGGTCACAATTTATTCACCTTTGCAGAGCACTTTTCGAACGAAAACAGAAAGCCTCAATATGATAACTTTGAATCTTATGGATTGCGGGATGAATGGAGTACTATGTTCGGAAAATAATTTGCTTTCGCTCTAAAGATTTGTTCTAATATATCCGATAAAAAGAATAAGAAAGGTGTCGCTAGACATTTAGGAACTATTAACAGGTAAATGATTCACATGGAGGTGGATGATATGGCTTTAGAACCATTAGGAAGTGTAATGAGTATACAGGCTCAGACGGTACAGGCAAAACCGGTAGTGCAGACGGAACGAAGCACCGGTAACAATACTGAATCCTCAGCAGTACAGGAAATTCAGAAAATGGATCCCATGTTAACGGTAGTGCAGGATTCTCAGCAAAAGAGTACCGGTAAACAGATGGAGCAGCAAGCTAAGGAACAGCCCAGCAATGAGCAGATTAAGAAAGCTGTGGAGCAAATGAACAAGAGTATGTTCAATTCAGAGGCTGTGTTTGGCATTCATGAAGGAACAAATCGAGTAACTATTAAGATTGTAGATAAGGATACCAAGGAAGTAATCAAAGAGCTTCCGCCCGAGAAGACTTTGGATATGATCGCCAAAGTATGGGAGATGGCTGGTATCCTGGTAGATGAGAGAAGATAGGAGGATGCGGTTATGGCAATGAGATTAACAGGTCTTATGTCCGGTATGGACACTGACAGTTTGATACAGGAATTGGTTGCATCCAGAAAGACTAAGGTAGACGAGGCTGTTAAGGCACAGAAAAAGCTGGAAGTGAAGCAGGAGGCTTGGAAGGGATTAAATACCAAGTTGAAAAACCTGCAGAACAAGTACATCAGCAATATGCGTTTTACTACTGCATATATGAAAAAGACTACCAAGGTATCTAATAATAATGCTGTGAGCGTGATTACCGGCGAAGGCGCTATGAATGGTGTGCAGGAGTTAAAAATCAATAAGTTGGCGAAGACTGCGTATTTGACCGGTAAAGAGATTTCTAAGCTGGACGGCGGCAGGGTAGATGCCAACACTAAGATTAGTGAAATTGGTAATATCTCTGCAAATGCAAAGATGACTTGTACCATTAATGGAGAGGTAAAAACGTTTGATGTAACAGCGGATACTACTGTTTCTGATGCACTTACATGGCTGAAGAATGATTGTGGTTTAAATGCAAACTTTGATGAGAAGAACCAGAGATTCTTTGTTAGTGCTAAGGAGTCTGGAGCAGCAAACGATTTCACATTAAGTGGAAACGGTATGGCGCTGACTGCTTTGGGATTAACCGTACGTGACGGTGCAAACAAGGTAGACGGACAGGATGCAGAGATTGAATTAAATGGTGCAACTTTTAAGAGTAACAGCAATACTTTTGATATTAACGGATTGACTATCACGGCTATGAATGTGACGGCACCGGGCGAATCTATCACAGTAACCACCCAGGATGATACGGATGGTATCTATGATATGATCAAGAATTTTATCAAAGAGTACAACTCCATCATCAATGAAATGGATAAACTTTATAACGCAGATTCTGCAAAGGGATACGAGCCCCTTACCGACGAGGAAAAAGAGGCTATGTCCGAAAGTGAAATTGAGAAGTGGGAAGAGAAGATTAAGGACTCTATCCTGCGTCGCGACAGTAACTTAAGCAAGGTAAGTTCTGCGTTAAAGCAGACTATGTCTGCAGGTATTCAAATAGATGGCGAAATGCTTTACTTGTCCAGTTTTGGTATCAGCACCATGGGATATTTTGAAACAGCGGATAATGAAAAGAATGCCTATCATATTGATGGTGATACAGATGATGAATTTACATCCGGTAAAGCTGACAAGCTGAAATCTTTGATTAGTAGTGATCCGGATAAGGTAGTTTCTTTCTTCACTAAGATGTCACAGAATTTATATACAGCTATGAGTGAACAGTCTAAGTCTGTGGATGGTTATCGTAGTTTTGGTAATTTCTATGATGACAAGAAAATGAAGACTGAATACACGGATTATACCAAGAAGATTTCACAGTTAGAACAGAAAGTGGCTGATTATGAGGACAAGTGGTATAAGAAGTTTGCTGCCATGGAAACGGCTATGGCTAAGATGCAATCCAATACCAGCGCAGTAACAGCTCTTTTAGGAGGTTGATGAAATGGCATTACCCAATGCATATGCACAGTACAATAATAATAAAGTGTTGACAGCATCCCCTGCAGAACTTACTTTGATGCTTTATGATGGGATGATTAAGTTCTGCAATATTGCAGAAGTGGCGATTGAGCAGAAAGATGTGCAGAAAGCCCATACGAATATTATGAAGGTACAGCATATTATCGATTATTTACGTCAGACTTTGGATATGAAGTATGAGGTGGCACAGGATTTTGAGCGTATTTACGAGTATCTTTCCAAACGTTTGATTCAGGCTAATATAAAAAAAGATATTGCGATTTTAAAAGAAGTGAATGAACACATTCATTCTGTGCGGGATACTTGGAAGGAAGTCATGCAGATGAATCGTACAAAGGGGAATGCATAATGGAGAATTATTTGAATATATTAGAAGAGTCCCTTCGAAAGAAGTTAGTGGTACTGGACAATATTCAGGCATACAACGAAGAACAATATCGAATCTTTAGTGCAGAAGTGGTAGATATGTCCAAATTCGACGAAGCAATCGAGGAAAAGGGACGACTCATCGAAGAGTTGACAAAGCTGGATGATGGATTTGAAACCTTATATGCCAATATAGCTACACAACTGCAGGCAGAAAAAGAGAAGCATGCGGTACAGATTAAAAACTTGCAAGATTTGATTCGCCAGGTAACGGAGAAGAGTATGACCGTGCAGGCAAGTGAAGCGAGAAACAAAGCGCTGATTGAAGCGTATTTCGCTAAAGAAAAGAACCAGATTAAAGAGAGCCGGGTCAATTCCAAGGTGGCGTACGGATATTATCAAAATCTGAATAAAGCCGCATTGGAAGATAGCAGAGGGTTTGATTTGAAGAAGTAAAAATGTAGAGTTAAAAGGGTATTCCGTGGGAGTGCCCTTTTAAATTAGTATAGACATTATGGAGAAAAACTATGATTAAATTGGATGATAAGATGTTACGTCAAGTACAACGGATTCAATTAGAAATGTTGGAAGAGGTAGATAGAATTTGTAAGAAATGTAATATTCAGTATAATATTATTGCAGGTACTTTACTAGGAGCTGTTCGGCATGGCGGGTATATTCCATGGGATGATGATGCTGATGTGGCCATGCTTCGGTCAGAGTATGAACGGTTTCGGAAAGCTTGTAAGTCAGAATTGGATCATAGTAGATTTTACTTTCAAGACCATAGAAATACAAAGGGATATCGTTGGGGATATGGGAAAATACGTCGAAAAGACACCTTGTTTTTAAGAGAGCATCAAGAACATATGCCTTATGAACAAGGAATATTTATAGATGTGTTTCCGTTAGATGCAGTGCCTGATAATTATTGGTTGCGAAGTTTGAAGAATTTTGAGTGTTTCTGTGTACGTAAAATTCTTTGGGCACCTGTAGGTGCTATTGCAGATAAAAATATGATGAAACGTCTACTATACAAGCAATTGCAAAAGATTCCTAGTGAAATGGTTTATGGACATTATCATCAAATGATACGGAAGGCATCAAAAAAGAAAACCAGAATGGTACGAATTTTAATGTTTCCCACACCTAATAATGAATATGGTTATTATCGAAATTGGTACGAGAATAGTATGAATATAATATTTGAAGGAAAAGTATTTCAGGGAATTAAGGACTATGATAGTTATTTGAGTTTTAAGTTTGGAAATTATATGGAATTGCCACCAGTGGAAAAACGAAAAGTGCATCCGGTAAGTGCGATAAAACTCCTATAACTAGAGTTGAACATTACTTTTACATAATTAGAGGAGGATGCAAAATGGTTTCTGGAAAAGAATGTGTAGATGAAGTATGGTGTAAGCAAAATTTGAAGGATAAACAAGTGTATATTTTTGGCGCAGGGGTGGATGGAGAAAAAACATATAAAAGGTTAAAAGAAGAGAATCATATTGTGGCGTTTATTGATAATAAGAAATGTGGCAATTTTTTTTGTGATAAAAAAGTAATATCGTTGGAAGAATATAAAAGAATCAAAACGAAGGATACCATAATATTGGTGGCCGTATATAGGTATGTTCTGGAAGTGGTAGAGCAGTTATTGAAAGAACAATTTGAAGCAGGTAAGGATTTTTTCGTATGGGATGATATGCATATTTTGCAACCGGATGATATCTGCATTAAATATGTTGAACTCCAAAAGAAGATATGGGAAGAGGAGAAAATAGAATCAGATAATCAGATATTACTGGCTTTTGATAATAGGCACGATACAGATACGGTTATTTACTCATATTGTGCAAATTATTTAGCGAAAAAATATAATGCATCCATAATGGGATTCTGCAGATATGGCGCAGATTATAGAAACGCCTCAAATGTCATGATTGATATATATAAGTCCATTAATATGAAGGAAATAATCAAAACAGACTTGTCAGTAGAATTACAGAAAGAATCTGAACGGATTTTTTCGGAGTTGTGGGATGGATTGTATACATGGGAGGATTGGAAAAATATAACCATATATAATATTCGTTTCGGTACTACTGTTATTGCGGATTATCTACGAATGAAGATTCCAAACTTCGATTTGCGTGATTTTGAAGTGAAGCAATTTATTAAAAAGACGGTGGATACAATTGTTTTTTGGTATAATTACATTGTTGAGAACAAAGTGAAAGCAGTGGTTTTGGCGGATGGTGTATGTTGGGAAGGGTACATAAGGGATATTGCAATAACAATGGGAATACCGGCGTATGCTGTTTTATATACCATGCAACGTACTTATTTGAATTTCCATAATAAAACAGATGCTTATTTGCATTATAAAGAAATGTGGGAACAACTGTCAAAGGAAGAAAAAGAGTATGGAATGAGATGGGCCAGAGAACGAATAGAAGCACGAACAAAGGGAAAAGTGGAAGATATAGATGTATATAATGCGATGAATTTTACCTTTGCGCAAAAGAAAACGGATGAGCGATTAATAGAAGAAAACGGTGGTATAAATGTAGTTATTTTTCCACATATTTTTGAAGAAAATGCCTATCATTGTGGTACACAGATTTTTGACGACAGTTATATGTCATGGCTTTGCCATTTGGGCGAATTGTCAGAAATAACGCCACAATATAATTGGTTTTTAAAAATGCATCCATCTGCTAGACGTAGGGATCCTATTATTATGAGTAAGATATTGGAAAGATATCCAAGGATAAAGTTGCTGCCGGCAAAAGTGTCACCAAAACAATTAAAGGAAGAAGGAGTTAGGTATGCGCTTACCGTATGTGGGACATTAGGGCATGAATTTCCTGCAATCGGAATAGAAGTTATAAATGCAGGGGTGAATCCTCATTCGGCGTTTGATTTTACATGGAATCCTACTACAAAAGAAGAATATGATAATTTGATTATGAATTTGCATGAGTTGAAGCCGAAAAAGAACTTGGATGAATTATATCAATTTTATTGTATGCACTATTTGTATTATGATAGAGAGTATATCCATTGGCAAGAAATATTCTTTGATAATCCATATCTTGCGATGTCTAAAGAACATTTGGAAGCATATGGAAAAGAATATGGTACTTGGAAGTATGACGAGTATATGAAGGAGTGGTCAGAAGGAAAACATAAAAGAATACTTGAAAGTATTCCAGAAATGTTTGAAATGATGGATAATTGGAAGCCTACAATATTTTATAGAAAGAAACGGTGAGAAAAATTTGAAAAAGGTGAAATCAGGGGTTAAGTATTGAGAAAGTCTGCCGATATAATAAGTGTAAGCAACAAGGACATATCAAAACCGAAGAACTTTAGAGAACGAAATAAAAAAGTAAAAAAATTCAAATTACCTCTAAAGTAAATAAAAAACAATCCGATATATATATCAAGTAAAGCAAATGATAATTGCTTAACTGATGATATCGACAAAGCTTCGGCGAAGAAGATGTCATGCAACTATTAATTTATCAAACGAGTGGCAAGGATGCCACCGGAAATTCAAGGAGGAAAATTTATGGTAGTACAGCACAATTTAAGAGCAATGAACTCAAACAGAATGTTAGGATTAACTCAGACAACTCAGGCTAAGTCAACTGAGAAGTTATCTTCAGGTTACAAGATTAATCGTGCAGCAGATGATGCAGCAGGTCTTGCAATTTCCGAGAAGATGAGACGTCAGATTCGTGGTCTTACACAGGCTTCTGAAAACGCACAGGATGGTATCTCTTGTGTACAGACAGCTGAAGGTGCATTGAATGAAGTTCATGATATGCTCCAGAGAATGAACGAATTGGCAGTTCAGGCAGCTAACGGAACCAATCAGGAAAAGGATAGAGAATATCTTCAGTTGGAAGTTAGCCAGTTAAAGGCAGAAATCACAAGAACAGCTACTAACACTTCTTTCAATGAGCAGTACTTATTGTCTACTGACAAGACTTTGACCTTGCAGGTTGGTACAGAAGCTGAACACATTATCGAGTTTGATTTGCAGAAGATGGATGCTTCAGCACTTGGACTTACTGATGTAGATATCAGCACTTCTGGCGGAGCTTCAGATGCGCTTGAAGTTATTAAGGATGCGATTAATGATCTTTCAGAGTATCGTGCTAAACTCGGTGCTACTCAGAACAGATTAGAGCATACCATTAACAACTTAGATAACGTTGTAGAGAATACCACAGCAGCTGAATCTCAGATTCGTGATACTGATATGGCTTCTGAAATGGTTAAGTACTCTAACAACAATATCTTGGCTCAGGCAGGTCAGGCTATGTTAGCTCAGTCTAATCAGGCTAATCAGGGTGTATTGTCTCTGTTACAGTAATAACTTAATGAAAACTACCAAAGGAGCCGGTTTTACCGGCTCTTTTTCTTTTTAATAAAATTCTAAGGAGAATAAGAGGATGTTGCAGTTTCCTGAAAACTATTTTAAGAAAGAGATACGTTCTAATACAATTGTGAGTGAGACGACTAAGAGACATTGGGCAGCACAATTAGAGGTCTTACAGAAGATTGATGTTATCTGCAAGAAATATAAGTTACAATATTATGCATATTGGGGTTCGCTTTTGGGAACGGTGCGACATGCTGGTTTTATACCTTGGGATGATGATTTTGATATTGCGATGCTGAAGGATGATTACATTAAATTCTTAAGTGTGGCGCAGCAGGAATTGCCGGAGGATTATTGGCTATTAAATATTTATACCACTAAACAGTGGGAGAATGCGTTTTCCAGAGTGGCAAATGGTTCATCCATTGATCTGAAAAAGACTAGAAATAAGGAATATCAAGGATGTCCCTTGGCTTTGGGGGTGGATATTTTTCCCTTGTATTATATTCCCAGAAACAAGAAAGAGGCAGAAAATCAAAAGGCCATATTGACGGTAATTGGGAAATTGTTAAGTGTGGTAGGGTATAGATATAATAATCCAGACATTACAGAAGAAGAAATTCAAAAATACGATTTGTTAATTGCTCAAAATTTGGTAGATATAGAGAGAATAACAGGATATAAGTTTACTACGGATAGACCATTAAAAAATCAGTTGACCATAGTATATGACCAGATAAGCAGAATAGGCACCGCGGGAGGTAGTGATTATGTGGCTAGCTTCGTACATTATGTCGGAAAGAATAAACACATATTGGACAAGAATATTTTCAAACCTGTTATGAAGCCATTTGAAAATATTTTGGTACCGATACCGGAAGGATATGATACAGTCTTACGCCAAATGTATGGAGAATATATGATAGAAAGAAAGAGCAATTCCTTAGACAGACATAATGCTATCAAGCTCCAAACACAAGAGCTGGGTGAGATGCTAGAGAATAGTTACCTTCATGAAATAAATAATGATGAAGATGTTCATGTATCGGTTCATACACAGGAGTATATGGATTCAATGAGTGTTTCCTATGAAGAAGCTCTTCAAAAGCTTCCCCAAGAGTGGGTAGACAAATTGTATATTATTAATCCGGATGGAAGTAAAACAAAGAGAAAAGTAGTGTTTTATTATACTAACATAGGTCCTATGTTAACGTATAGTGGGTATACAATGGAGAAGGTAAAAAAGGTATTGGATACTTTTGAGAGGCATCCGGAGGTGCTTCTATGGTGGATGCCATGCAGATTAGATGGTGAGATGATGGAAATATTGGATGATTATGTTCCGGAAATGAAGGCAGAGTATAAGCAACTTATGGATGAGTACGTGAAGGAAGGCTGGGGTATTTTAGACAATAGAGGTGATTTGAGTATCGCATTGGATATGAGTGATGCATATTATGGTGATGAGGGTCTCATCAGTCCGGTTGTTCAAAAGACGGGAAAGAAGATGATGTATCAAGATTATAAAGTAACCAGTGAATTGGATAGAAAATTGGGAAATATAATAGATGATGATACTGAAAAAACACTAACGAAAGCGGATGGAATAGATAACGTGTATGTTGAAAATTATAAAGATGCGTTAGAGGATTTCATCTTAGAGATTATCAAGTAACAGGCAGACAGTTGTTTGGAGGAAAAATGAAAAAGGTTATTACATATGGGACTTTTGACTTGTTCCATGAAGGACATTACAAATTATTGCAACGGGCAAAAGCACTGGGCGATTATTTAATTGTAGGTGTCACAACGGAACATTTTGATAAAGCACGAGGAAAAGTGAATGTAATAGATTCTACGGTAGAGAGAATTGAGAGTGTACGAAAGACTGGGCTGGCTGATATGATTATCGTAGAAGATCATGATGGTCAAAAGATTGAAGATATTCAGAAATATGGTGTGGATGTCTTTACTGTTGGTTCAGATTGGGTGGGGACTTTCGATTATTTGAAAGCTTTTTGTGATGTAGTTTATTTGGAAAGGACCCCAAATATTTCATCCACGCAACTTAGAGGAAATAGGTTCAAAATTATCTCCATTGGAATTGTAGGTACGGGACGAATTGCTCCCAGATTTTTGAAAGAGGCGAATTTTGTAAGTGGCGTTGTTGTAGAAAAAGCTTATAATCCCGTTGTGGAAAGTGCTGGTAAATTCGAGACGACCTATGGAATAAAGACATATACGGAAAACTATGAAGCGTTCTTGCAGGAAGTGGATGCAATTTATATTGCATCTCCACATGAAACACATTACATGTATGCAAAGCAGGCAATTCTGGCAGGGAAGCATGTGCTTTGTGAGAAACCCTTATGCTTTACAAGAACAGAGGCAGAAGAGTTGTTTGTCTTGGCAAAGAGTCACAAAGTGGTTCTGATGGAAGGTATAAAGACCGCGTATTGTCCCGGTTTTTTGCAGATGATTAACGTGGCAAAGAGTGGAATTATTGGCGAAATACGTGATGTGGAGGCCTGTTTTTCACGTTTGGCGAATCCATCTTCGAGAGAGATGACAGATGATTTATATGGTGGAGCATTTATGGAATATGCAGGTTATCCGCTTTTGCCTATTGTTAAGCTTTTGGGGACAATGTATCGAGACATACATATAGATTCCATACTTGCTGAAAATGGTATAGATATGTACACCAAAATTGGTTTGCGTTACGAAAATAGTTTTGCTATGGCAAAGATGGGAATCGGTGTTAAATCAGAAGGACAGTTGATAATAGCCGGAACGAAGGGATATATTTTGGCTGAATCTCCATGGTGGTTGACTCACAAATTTGAGATTCGTTATGAAAATCCCAACAAAGTAGATCGATATGAACCTAGATTTCAGGGAGATGGTTTGCGATATGAAATCAGCGAGTTTGTTATGAAAATCAACGGATATGATGGAAATGATTATAAGCTTACAGCGCAAGAGTCAATTGCAATGGCAGATATTGTAGAAAAGTTCTTAGAACATAGAAAACAAAAATAATGGAGAGAATGCTTTGAAACTTGGAATTATTGGTACGGGGCGAATTGCTAATCGATTTGTCCCGGAAGCAAGAACCATAACTGATATATGTATAGATGCGGTCTACAATCCCAGAGAGTGTAGTGCACAAGCATTTGCAGAAAAGTGGAATATTCTGTGCGCTACAGATGATTTTACAAAATTCTGCTCATTGGTGGATGCAGTTTATATCGCATCACCTCATGAGACACATTATGAATATGCTAAAAGCTTACTGTTAGCGGGAAAGCATGTGCTTTGTGAAAAGCCGTTGTGTTTTTCAAAAGAAGAAGCCGAGGAGTTATTTGGTATTGCAAAAGAAAAATCGGTTGTATTGATGGAAGCTGTTAAGACGGCCTATTGTCCGGGATTTAAAGAGCTAATAAAGGTTGCTAAGAATGGCATTATTGGAGAAATAAAAGATATAGAGGCATGTTTTACAAAATTGGAAGACCCTAATGGAAGAGAACTTAATAGCGAGAAATATGCAGGAAGTTTTTACGAGTTGGGGACATATACTTTGTTACCGATTGTAAAATTATTAGGTGAACCGAAAGAAATTTATATTCAAAGTATTGATGTTGGAGAACGGAAAGTAGATGGATTTGCGAAAGTTCATTTGATATATGATGAGGCTTTTGCATTGGCAAAGACAGGACTCACAGTAAAATCAGAGGGATGTCTGATTATTTCGGGGACAAAAGGGTATATTTGGGTACCATCTCCATGGTGGCTAACAAGAACGTTTGATGTACGTTTTGAAGATGCACGTAAAACGCAAGTATACGAGTTTCCTTTTGAGGGACAAGGATTGCGTTATGAGATACAGGCGTTTTGGGAATATGTGATGTCAAAACCATGCTGTATAAGAGATGAATGTGCATTGACAGTAAAAGAGTCGATATTGCTGGCAGGAATAATGGAAAGAGTGAGAAAATTTAGAAAGTAATAAGTTCTTATATTAACTTTGTACATACTCTTAAATCATGAAAAGTGAGTAAATTTAGAAAGAAAATAAGCAGTATACGAGGAGAAAAAAATGGTATGTATTTGCGCTGATGACAGCGACAGCTTACACACTCCGGCTGCGCTTTCCATATTCAGTAGAACCTTGCGGAAAAGCGAGATTATGTTTTCTTGTATGCCCAATTGCTTCACACACGCCATTTTCCTTCTTAAAAAGTTCTTCGTATGCTTTGATGATTACGTTCATTACGGAACGGTACAACACGTTTTGTTGTTTGTCCTGATATTCTTTTGCCAGTTCACGGACTGCATCTGAATTCGGTATGTCTGTTTTTACATATTCCGTGTAACCTCCTTCTTCAATTCGGCAGGTATGCTCGAAAATCCTGCTTTTGTTTGATTCTAAAATACAAGATTTTCTGGAATGTAGAAAATTTCGAGACATAGGAAGATGGAAAATATGCTTTTGGTAAAAAACCACGGGTATAGAATTGTGTTAAACGGTTTTGTGAAAGGTTTATTTTTTGAATTACATTAAAGAGAATGAATGGGTATAGCCTTGCTTTTACCTCCATATACTAAGCAAAATGCTTGGAGGGTAGATGGAAGTTGAGAACAAGAATAGCAATCACGAAACTGAAAAAAAGAATATGGAGCATACTTGTGCTGTTAACAGCAACAAGCGTGCTCTTTTTGTATAATTGGATAGCAGATGCTGCACCGGGGGCGCATGTGATGCCAAGGGTAGGTAAGTATGATTTAAAAGAAGCACCATGGCTAACAATGGGGCGAAGCGAAATGGTACAGCTGCTCGCCGGGCAAACGGGACTATGTGAAAAAACAATTGTCAAAATGCTACAGGAAAATCGTGGGGCAGAGCTTTTGCGATTGCAGGAAATATATTTTGCGCCTACGCAGGTGGAAAGTTTTCAGACTACACCACTGACTGTTTCAGAGTGGCTGGTAGGGGATAACGGTGGGACCTGTAAAGGTATGTCCTTGGTGGATGTTCAAAATGGAGATATTCTGATTACCAAGAATTCGCGCTTCCTAGGGTGGCGTAACGGTCATGTGGGATTGGTAGTGGATGTGGATAATGGGCTTGTTCTGGAAGCGTTGATGCTGGGGACACCCAGTAAACTATGTAGTATGGCACGATGGGAAAAGTATCCGTCTTTTCAGGTTTTGCGATTGAAGGAAGAATATAGCCACAGGGAATTAGTGGAGCAATCAGAGCAAATGTCTTACGTCCAAGGGGGTAGTGCACAAAGAAACAGAGACAATGATTTGGAGGAAGGTCTGGCGGATATGGTGGCCAACTATGCAAAGGAAAATTTGGTGGACATCCCGTATCATTTGTTGGCGGATGTATTGAAATCGCCCAAGGCCGACGAACTTGCCATACCAACCGGCACCCATTGCGCTCATCTTGTGTGGTATGCCTACGACCAGTTTGGTATTGATTTGGACAGTGACGGCGGTATTATTGTAACACCGGAGGATATTCGTAACAGCCCGTATCTGGAAGTGGTACAAAGCTACGGATACTGAAATGACTCTTGCAAAAACATACGAAATATCGTATATTATTATCAAAATGATGAGAATTGAGGAAATGCAAATGACGAAAGCAGAAATATTGAAAAAGGAAATACTAAAGCAGTATCGCAGTGTACGCCAGTTTGCTATGGAAATGGAGATTCCGTACAGTACATTGGTGACGGCGCTGGAACGAGGCATTGAAGGCATGGCATACGGTACTGTGATAAAGATGTGTGACAAGCTTTCTTTAAATCCGGTGGATTTTACATCTTTGGAGGAAGATGCATCATTGGGAGCACAGCTTTTAGAAAACCGTGTTATGCAGTATTATATGAAGCTGAACCAGGATGGCCGAGATAAGGTCTTAGAATTAATGGATGATTTCGTGCAAATCGAGAAATATCAGGCAGAAAAGGGGAAAGTATGAAATACGATTATTTGATTGTAGGAGCAGGTTTATTTGGAGCGGTGTTTGCTTATGAGATGAAGAAGGCTAGAAAAAAATGCCTGGTAATCGATAAGCGTGAGCAAATTGCCGGTAATATTTATACGCAGGAAGAAAAAGGAATACAGGTACATAAATACGGGGCACATATTTTTCATACCTCAGATAAAAGGGTTTGGGATTATGTAAACCAATTCGCAGACTTTAATCATTATATTAATTCGCCTGTGGCTGTATATAAGGAGGAGTTATACAACCTTCCTTTCAATATGAACACCTTCAGCAAGATGTGGAATATTCAGACACCGGCACAGGCAAAAGCTGAGATTGAGAAGCAACGCGCAGAGGGCGCTGTGGAGAATCCGCAGAATCTGGAAGAGCAGGCTATTTCATTGGTGGGCAGAGATGTATACGAGAAGTTGGTGAAAGGATATACGGAAAAACAGTGGGGCAGAAGTTGTACGGAATTGCCGGCATTTATTATTAAGAGATTGCCCGTACGCTTTACTTATGACAATAACTACTTCACGGATCGTTACCAGGGAATTCCCATTGGCGGCTATACGCAGATTGTAGCAAAAATGTTGGAAGGTACACAGGTGCGTTTAGGTGTGACATATAAGGAATTTCTTGCAGAAAATGATGCAAAAGGCACAGAAGCAGATTCCTTTGAAAAAGTACTTTATACCGGTATGATTGACGAGTACTTTGATTATTGTTTGGGAGAGTTGCAGTATCGTTCTCTTCGATTTGAACAGGAAACTTTGGAAGGATGCGACAATTTCCAGGGAAATGCAGTAGTGAATTACACGGAGAGAGAAGTGCCCTATACCAGAATTATTGAACATAAGCACTTTGAGTTTGGCACTCAACCGGATACTATCATTACCAAGGAATATCCTGCCACATGGGAAAAAGGAGATGAACCTTATTATCCTATTAATGACGAGCGAAACAATACTTTGTTCGCACAGTACCGGGAATTGGCAGAGAAAGAAGCAAAGGTATTGTTTGGCGGACGTCTGGGCCAGTACAAATATTATGACATGGACAAAGTAATAGCCGCCGCCCTTGAGATGGTGGAAAGCGAACTAAATTAAAAGAGGAGCGTTTGCTCCTCTTTATTTTTTGTCAAGTTTAACAATATCCGTTAAACATCATACCACTATAAGCGCTGGTGGTATAGGGACTGGCGAAGTTGCGTCCCGGATTTTTGTATGCCACAATCTTTCGATCCACATAATTCATGGGATTTAAGGAAATATCCTTGCTCTTTTGAATTAACTGGTTCGAAAAAGCTTTTAAAGTGTTAAAGGTATCGGTAACAGATATATCATCGGAAACACTTTTGCCGAAGGTGTCGGTATCTACCTGTAAAGTACCTTCTTCAGAAAGGCTGACCCCCATGCTTTCAAAATGTGCGCTGTATTGCTTGGCAATGTTGTTCATTTCATGGATGGCGTTCTTGCTGCGAGGCTGGCTTTGCAAATAATCCGATGTGGCTTTAATAAAGTCATTATATCCTTTGGTAAGTTGCAAAACATTATCCGTCAAGGATTCCATATCGGTTTTCAGACCGATGGTAATAGTTTCGCCTACACCGGTGGTGCCGTTTAGGGAAACATCAAACATGTGTCCCACAGTGAAATCGTTGGAAGTAGTAGTACGTGCCTCGCCGTTTATGGTGAATTTTGCATTGGTAGCTTCATGACTTACGTAATCTAATCCCAAATAACTGGTAGCCCCTTTGGCTTTGCTGGTATGCTCGTCGCTGATGCGGAAGAGATAATTCTGGTCCGAACCAAGACCGGTAGTTTCGGAAGTGACGACCAAAGCAGTACGATTATTGCTTTCCAACATATGTGATTTGAGTCCCACACCGGAGGTGTTTATCAAGCGCACCAAACGTTCTTGTACTTCTTGATTTGTTTCATTCTCTGATATGGAGAATTGGAATTCGTAATTCATATCGTTAATGGTTACGTCAAAGGAATAGGTATCGGCAGGTAAGTCGATTTTTCCTTTATCCAAAAACCGTCCCATGTTTTCCTGGGGGGTAGCCAGTTCCTTTACTTCCAGAGTAAAAGAAGGGGAGGCGGTTCCGGGTTTGTAATTGCCCACGAAACTCGCTGTAGCCACATCCGTATTAGTAGAGTAGGCAGTCTTTTTGCTCAGAAGTTCGGAATCGTCCAATCCGCCCAAAGACGCAATGGTGTTGCGAAGATTGCGGGCATTTTCTTTTAAACCGATAGCATAAGCCTGTGTTTCTTTGCCATTGGAAGGAAGATACCAGGGAGACTCTTTATTTAATTGGACAATGGAATTGTAAACACTACGAAGTTCGCTCTTTTTGTGTGCATCATAACGTGTCACACTTTTAGGCGCATAGGTAGTCAGATAGTTGTTGTAAACTGTATTCAGAACAGAACTCATTGCCACGCCTCCTTTCTTCCGTGAATTAAGCCGGGCCTACTTGAAAAATTGATTCCCGTGTGGTACAATCTAATTCCATTTAGATGTGCAAAAGAGCACACGTACCCACTTTTATATGTAAAGTGTAACATACATAATAAGAAGAAGCAAGAGGATAAACATAATAAATACAATAAAAGTGCAAAAAAATCATTGACGAGAGACCGGTGTTGTGATATATTATTCAAGCGAGATTGATTTTAGGTCTTTTTTTTATGCTTAAAATTTCAAAATGACTTGAAATTATTTAGGAACGTGAAAGATAGATATACTGCTGTGCGGCAGTAGAATGGAGGACATTATGCGTACAAAAATTACATTGGCATGTACTGAATGCAAACAGCGTAACTACAATACTACAAAGGATAAGAAGACTCATCCTGACAGAATGGAAACCAAGAAATATTGTAGATTCTGTAAGAAGCATACAACTCACAAAGAAACTAAGTAATTCGTTCTAAGATTAAGAACAAACGCAGTGGTCGTAATTAATACGGCAGAATGGAGAGAATAATGGGAGATTCCGTAGAAAAGAAGGCGAAAAAGCCGGGCTTTTTTAAGGGTGTTAAGTCTGAGTTTAAGAAAATTACATGGCCTGACAAGAAATCCACATTCAAACAGTCCGTAGCAGTTGTTTCAATATCTGTAGTAGTTGGCGTACTCATTGCTATCATTGATTATTTTGTTCAATATGGCGTGAATTATATAACAACATTATAGAGCGAGGGTGAATGTATGGCAGAGGCAAAATGGTATGTAGTTCATACTTATTCAGGATATGAGAATAAGGTCAAAGCCAATATCGAGAAAACAATCGAGAACAATAAGCATCTTGCAGAGCAAATCCTTGAGGTACGTGTACCCATGGAAGAAGTTGTTGAGATGAAAAACGGCGTGAAGAAAACCGTTCAGAGAAAGTTGTTCCCCGGATACGTACTTCTCAATATGGACATGAATGACGATACATGGTACGTTGTGCGTAATACACGCGGCGTTACCGGATTCGTAGGACCGGGAAGTAAACCGGTACCGCTTACAGAAGCTGAGATGAAACCGCTTGGTATCAAGGCAGAAACTGTTTCTGTTGATTTTGAAGAAGGAGATACCATTGCTGTTGTTGCCGGAGTATGGAAGGACACCGTTGGTGTTGTTCAGAAAATGGATCGCAACAAGCAGACTGCAACCATCAATGTTGAATTGTTTGGCAGAGAGACTCCGGTTGAAATCAGTTTTGCGGAGGTAAGAAAAGTTTAATGGTATTTACCCAAAGGTGACTGCGGGCGAATATATAGCGGAAGGTTTTGCGATTTAGATTGCAGTACCGGAGGCATGGCAACAAGTTAAGGGATGTATATCCCAGTGGGAGCAAGGGCGGAATTAATACGAGCCTTGCGCCGAATTACCACATTATAGGAGGTGCCACAATGGCAAAGAAAGTAACAGGTTATATCAAATTACAGATTCCTGCCGGCAAAGCTACACCGGCTCCACCAGTTGGTCCTGCACTTGGACAGCATGGTGTTAACATCGTTGAATTTACAAAGCAGTTCAACGCAAGAACAGCAGACAAGGGTGACGTTATCATCCCTGTTGTTATTACTGTATATGCAGACAGAAGTTTCAGCTTCATTACCAAGACTCCGCCTGCAGCAGTACTTTTAAAGAAAGCTTGCAACATTAAGTCCGGTTCAGGTGTTCCTAACAAGACCAAGGTTGCTAAAATTTCCAAGGCTAAGCTTCAGGAAATCGCAGAATTAAAGATGCCTGACTTGAACGCAGCAAGTCTTGAAGCAGCTATGAGCATGATTGCCGGAACTGCTAGAAGTATGGGTATTGTTGTAGAAGACTAAAAGAAGAAAAGAAACATTAATATTTAGTTTGGGAGACAATCCAAAGAGGTTGTCGTTAGAACCTAGGAGGTATAATAATGAAACATGGTAAGAAATATGCTGAAGCTGCTAAGTTAGTAGATAAGGCAACATTATATGATCCAAGCGAAGCAATTGCTCTTGTTAAGAAGACTGCATGCGCTAAGTTTGATGAAACTGTAGAAGCACACATCAGAACCGGTTGTGACGGACGTCACGCTGATCAGCAGATCCGTGGTGCAGTAGTTCTTCCTAACGGAACAGGTAAGACCGTTAAGGTTTTGGTTTTCGCTAAGGGACCTAAGCTTGATGAAGCTTTAGCTGCAGGCGCTGATTACGCTGGTGGTGAGGAATTAATTCCTAAGATTCAGAATGATGGTTGGTTGGATTTTGACGTAGTAGTAGCTACTCCTGATATGATGGGTGTAGTTGGTCGTTTAGGTAAGGTTCTCGGACCTAAGGGCTTAATGCCTAACCCTAAGGCTGGTACCGTTACTATGGACGTAACCAAGGCTATCGCTGATATCAAGGCTGGTAAGATTGAGTACCGTCTTGACAAGACCAACATCGTGCATGTTCCTCTTGGAAAGGTATCTTTCACTGAGGAAGCATTACAGGAAAACTTCAAGGCACTTATGGATGCTATTATGAAGGCTAAGCCCAGCGCTGTTAAGGGTGCTTACTTAAAGAGCATTACCCTTACATCTACAATGGGCCCCGGTGTTAAAGTTAACACTGCTAAGTTTGTATAAGATATGACACATTGAAGTCGCTCCGAATGGGGCGACTTTTTTGTGCTTATTCAGAGCCATACAAAGGAACCTAAGGTTCCTGGCAAAAGGAAAGCCTCGCAGAGGCGGTTTTGCGAATGGATGCTCTGAATAAGCACATATTATCTTACAAAAATGTAAGACAATATGTCACGAATCTGTAACCTTAAGGATTTATAATGGCATATGTAAGAAAATGATAATTCATTAACTGAGGAGAAAAACGGTGAACGATTACAGAAAATTGGCAATCAGATATTTAAAAAATAATAAGAAGAGAACCTTCCTTACCATATTGGGAGCAGCGCTATCCACTATGATTTTGTTTGCATTTTTAAATTCTATGATGAGTTTATATGTGACGTATGAGGAATCGCTGAAAAAGATACCGGACGAGTTAACAATAGCAGCGTTGGCAGTGCTTTTGGTATCCTATATATTTGCCATCTTTTCGGTAGCAGTGGTAAGGAACTCCATTCAGTTAATTTCCTTAGAACAAATCAGGGATTACGGCGTGCTCCGATGTGTGGGTTCCACCAAAAAGCAATTGAAGGAAGTGGTCTTTTGGATGGGATTTCTTTTGGAAATGAATGGTATAGTATTGGGGATTGCTTTGGGATTTCTGCTCTACCTGCCCATTGCCATAAAGGCAAATTTGAACATTGGTTTTCACTTTATCGTGGTTCCTTTTATCATAGTGGTATTTTTGTTTGACTTGTATTTTGTAATGCAGGAAAACTGCAAATTTGTAAATCGTTTGACACCAATTGCAGCTGTAAGAGGTGAGTTCAAAATCGATAAGAGCAAAATCAAGGCGCGGAGAAAGGGTTTGGTTGGCTTGATTTTGGGTGTAGAAGGTGACTACGCCATGAAGAATCTAAAAAGAAACCCTTCCAGAATGTGGAAAACTGTAGGTGTTATGTCCATGGGAATTATGATGGTAACGATGGCAGTGTCTTTGTGCGGTACTATTTATTCTTATGTGGCGGGAGATATGAAACAGTATGGAAGGTACCAAATCAGTGATTACAGTACGTGGGAGCCGGGGCTTGGACCGTTGCGCTCCTTGGAATGGAAGCTGGCACCAAATGCCGCTAACATTTTACAAAATAGCGAGTGTGTGACAGAGTATAAGCCAATCTATGAAGCGAGTATCTTTACAAAAGATCCGTTGGAATTATACAACCATCTGGACGAGTTGTATGAGGAAGAAACTTCTTACGGCAGTACCATCTCTCGAATGGGCGAAAGGTACATAAATGGGGAAGCGGAAACAAGTGAGCAAGGTAAAATTCTTCGTAACATTTTTATCAGTGGTAATCGTTTGGTGGGATATGACCCGGCAGATTATGCACGTTTAGAAGAACGACTGGTGGCGGGTACCATGGAGCTTAGTGAAAATGGTATTTTGCTTGTAAACGGAACCCGGGCTTATAATGATACGATAGACACCTTGAATCCGGTTTGGAAAGATTATATGCTTACCGATTATCAGGTAGGAGATACTATTGTGATGGTGGATTTTAAGGCTATGACTGAGTTGGTGGAGAGGCGGTTGATTCGGGAAGGATTAATGCCTTCTGTAAAGAATGGTACATGCGATGTGCAAAAGGCCGGGAAGATTTTATACGAATGCTACGAAGAATTAGCGAAGGCAGAAGTAACCAGAACTTATGTTATAGAAGGTATTGTGGGAATCGATGAAAACAGAGTTACTATATCAGCTGACAAACCGGCATTTGTCCTTCCGCTAAACAGATATTTTGAAGAAACCGGATTGAGTGCTTCCGATAGTAGCGGGTTAATGTATCATATTGAGGGGATGAGGATTTCCAAGGAGATAGAGCAATTGGCTTATACCAGTGAATCCTTGAGTGATTTGAGCTATGTATATGTGCTGATAACATTGGGGAATGTGTGGAATTTGATAATCGGTGCAGGACTGTTTGTACTGTTTTTGTTTGTGGTCAATATTTTGAATGTAATCAACACAACTGCCAGCGATTTATATTTGCGCAGAAAAGAGTTTGCTCAATTACGTGTAATGGGTATGTCGAAGAAAAGGTTGACTTATATGGTAATGCTGGAATCGGTTATAGTAGCGTTCCTTTCAGGAGTGGTTGGCGTTGTGGGAGCATATGCTGCGTTAAAGGTGGCAATAGATTTTGTTAATGTAGGGTTTTATGTCCCGTTTGAATTCTCCTGGGGAGCATGCATTGGAATGGTGGCATTTTGTACAGTGCTTATTTGTATGACGGTCTACATCCCTATTAAAAAGATGAAGCTGAGTGTGGCTGAAGAGTTAATGGCAAGTGGTGAATAGTGAGGAGTGCATATGGAAATAATCAGATTGGAAAATGTAAGTAAAATCTATGGAAAAGGTGAAAATCAATTGGCAGCACTGGATCATGTGAATTTGTCCGTGAAAAAGGGAGAGTCCGTGGCTGTGGTAGGAGCGTCCGGCTCCGGAAAATCTACACTCCTTCATATTATCGGTGGCGTGGACAGCGCCACAGAAGGAAAGGTGTTTATTGAAGATAAAGATATTACCAAATTGAAAGATGAGGAAATGTCTATTTTCAGACGGAGAAAAATCGGTTTTGTGTTTCAGTCCTACCATTTGATTCCGGTACTGACAGTGGAAGAAAATATTCAGATGCCGGTATTATTGGATCATCGTAAGCCTGATAAGGAGTATACGGAATATATTCTGGAGATGCTTGGTTTAAAAGATAAAAGGAAAAGCTTGCCCAGTCAGTTGTCGGGTGGTCAGCAACAGCGTGTGGCTATAGCCAGAGCTTTGGCAAACCGTCCTTCCATTTTGCTGGCAGATGAACCGACGGGAGCGTTGGACAGTAAAAACGGCGAAGAGGTAATGGCTCTTTTGCAAAAGTCGGTAAAGGAATTAAACCAGACCTTGATATTGATTACCCATAATGTAGATTTGGCCAGAGAAGCGGACCGTATTATAAAAATAGTGGATGGTCGAATTGCAAATTAGAGAAGAAAGAAAAACCGGACTGTGAACTTGAGGCATGGTTCGGTTTTTGCGTTTTGGGTGGTTGCTTTGCGCAGGGAAAGTGAACATTGCACGAAGAGAGAAGATACGTTATACTAAGAAGCAGATTATGTTTAGGGAAAGCTTATGCGCCAGAGGTGGAATATGTCAAAAAGGATTTTGCTGGTGGAAGATGATTTTGCACTGGCTATGGGAACAGAATATGCATTGCAGAGCGAGGGGTATGAAGTGGTTTGCGCCGATACCTTGGAAAAAGCAAGAAAAAGTTTGGACGAAAGCATCAGCCTTGTATTGCTGGATGTAATGTTACCTGACGGAAATGGTTACACTTTTTGCAAAGAAGTGCGTCAAAAAGGAATGGATGTGCCAATTATTTTTTTGACAGCTGTTTCGGAAGAGGCTAATGTGGTACAAGGTCTGGAGCTGGGAGCAGATGATTATGTGGCAAAACCTTATAGGGTAAAAGAACTTTTGTCCAGAATTGCCGCCAATATCCGACGTTTTGAAAGAACTAAACAGCCGGGGAAAAATGTATGTGTTTTTGGGAAGCATTCTTTTGTGCCGGAGGAATTCAGGCTTCTTTGTGGTGAGAAGATAGTAGAATGCACCGGCAGCGAATTGCGCCTGTTGAAGGAACTGGTTATCAACGAGGGTGTGGTATTGACCAGAAATGTTTTGTTGGAGCGTTTGTTTGATACGGATGATGTTTATATTGATGATAATACCTTGTCGGTATACATGAATCGGCTGCGTTCCAAGCTGGGTGAGGATGCTTCGTACATAGAGACGGTACGCGGAATCGGTTATCGATTTGTGAAGAACAGACTGAGTGAGTAACTGTGAGGATGTGAAATTGAGAAATAGTTATGAAATTAAAGAATTCAGACGACGATTTGTTGTGCTGACAATCATTGCGCTATTGATTTTGTGGTACTTTGCATGGCGTTTGTGCGGACATGATGCCAGAAAGGCAAGCGAGATGACCGCTGTGGTGGCAGTGTTTGTATTGCTTTTCTATTTGGTGGCATTTCGAGCCTTGCGTGGTCTGTGCAGAGATGTGAATGATATATCCGGAGTGATGTTAGATGTGGTAGAAGGAAAAGAAGACTATCATGCTGAGGTTTATAAACAGGGAAGCTTGGGGCTTTTGTATACTAACTTCTATAAAATGGTAACTGTACTACGGGAAAGTCAGTTAAAGACCCGTGAAGAAAAAGAATTTTTGAAGGAAACCATATCGGACATTTCGCATCAGCTAAAGACTCCATTGGCATCATTGAATGTTTTTCTGGATTTGTTATATGAGGATAAGATTCCGGATGAAACCAAGAAGAAGGAAGTACTTGGAGAGGCTAAGAAGCAACTGGGACGCATGGAGTGGATGGTGCTTGCTATGTTGAAGCTGGCCAGAATTGAAGCCGGTTCTGTGCAGTTTGAAATGAAAATGTGCGATGCGGAAAATATTGTTAAGACTGCTATGGAAGGCGTAAATTACTTGGTAGATAAGCGCGGACAAAAGATTGTGCTGGAGATACAAGGCCGGCGACAGGAGGCTGCTTCGGGAGAAATGCAGATTCTGTGTGACGGAGAATGGCTGACAGAGGCAATCATCAATCTTTTGAAAAATGCTTCTGATTATTCCGGGGAAGGAACCACTATTACCATTATGTTGGAGGAACATGAACTTTTTACAAAGATACATGTAAAGGATGAGGGAGTGGGAATTCCGGAGGAGGCATTGCCACATATTTTTAAAAGATTTTACCGAGTGGATAATTCGGTAAATCCCGGTAGTGTCGGAATCGGACTGGCGTTAAGTAAGTCTATTGTGGAAGGTATGAACGGAAAGATTCATGTAAAGAGTGAAGTAGGGAAGTTTACCTGCTTTACAGTGACGTTTTTGAAGTAATGCTTTTGGATTTTTACGGCATCGCAAACGTCATTCGTGATATGCGAGGAGAGAATTATGAGATATCAAATTAAGCATGCGTTGGTACAATACGCTGCGAATACTATATTAGAGGATGTAAATTTTGAAATACATGACAATGAAAAGATTGCAGTGGTGGGTAGAAACGGTTGCGGAAAAACCACTCTGTTAAAGTTAATTGCCGGGGATATTCACATGAATAATCTGGACAGCGATGAAGAATGCGGAATTGTCATGGCCGGAAAACAGGAGATTGGTTTCCTGCGTCAAATCAGTTTCCCCGACGGAGAAGTGACGGTGGAAGAGGAAATCAAGAAAACCTTTGCACCGGTATTTGCTTGTGAAGCACGGATGGCAGAGATAGAAGAACTCCTGCAACATGAGGGAGAAGACAGGGCTCTGTTAGGAGAATATGACTATTTGCAAAAGAAAATGGAGGCGTTACGCGGATACAGTTGGAAGCAGGACATGGAGATTATGTTTCAGCAGTTTGGCTTTGGACTGGAGGATTTGCTAAGACCTATCGGAAGCTTTTCCGGCGGGCAGCAGACCAAGGTGGCTTTCATTAAATTGTTGTTAAGCAGACCGGATATTATGCTTTTGGACGAGCCTACCAACCATTTGGATTTGCCAACCATTGAATGGTTGGAGAATTATTTGAAAAGCTATGACAAGGCGGTGGTGATTGTTTCTCACGACCGAATGTTTTTGGACCGGATTATTGATGTGACTTATGAAATTGAATATCATCAAATAAAGCGTTATCCGGGCAATTACACTGCTTTTTTGAAACGCAAGGAAGAGGATTTGATTAAGCAGGAAAAGGATTATGAGCTGCAGCAAAAGGAAATCCGCAGGCTGGAGCAGTGGATTGAAATGTGGAAAAATACGCCTACCAAGGTGGCAGCCACACGTTCCAAGCGAATGGCTATCGAGCATATGGTAAAGATTGAAAAGCCCAGACGCTTTGATACCAAAACCTTTCACATACTGTTTACGCCCCGTTTGGAAAGTTATACGGATGTTTTGATTGCAAAGAATTTGAAGATTGGCTATGACGAGGTGTTGAGTCAAGTGAGTTTTCATCTGCGTAAAAAGGAACGTCTGGCCATTTTGGGCGAGAATGGAAAAGGAAAGTCGACTCTGCTGAAAACGTTGGTAGAGTTGATACCACCATTGGGTGGCGGATTTACAATCGGTCAGAATGTGGAATACGGATATTTCGACCAGCAAAAAGCGGTGGTAGACGATGCGGACCCCAATCAGACGGTACTGGATAATTTCTGGGAAGTTTACCCGGATTTAAAGAGAGAAGAGGTACGTAGTGCATTAGGAAGCTTTTTGTTTTCCGGTGAGGAAGTGGAAAAACTTATGGGACAGCTTTCGGGTGGAGAGAAGGTACGTCTTGCCCTTTGTAAAATGATGCAGACTAAACCGAATTTATTGATTCTGGACGAGCCTACCAACCATATGGATATTATGGGTAAACAGGCATTGGAGCAGATGCTGCAGGTGTTTGAAGGAACGGTACTCTTTGTCTCTCATGACCGTTACTTCATTAAGCAGGTGGCTACGGGGATTTTAGAATTTGGAAAAGATAGTGTAATGCAGTATGATTGCGGCTATGAGGAGTATTTGCAGGAGAAACAGAAACGGGCGGCTGCTTCACAGGAGAAGAAAGGCGGAGCAGACCGCATGGTAAATACTACAGCTCCCGGACAGAAAGACCCTACGCTGCAGGATGTATTCAATAAAAAGGAATATTACAATCCCGGTAAGATTAAGTCTCGTTTGCTGAAGCAATTGGAAAAGTATGAGAAACAATTGGCAGAAAGCGAAGAAAAGGCTAATGAATTGAAACTTCAGTTGATTGATCCGGCTTTGGCTTCGGATTACCAGAAGTTGATGGAGCTGCAGACTGCTTTGGATGGGGAAGAACATTTACAGGAAAGTTTGCTGGAAAGAATGTTAGAGACCGAGACGGAGCTGGAAGAATTGGAAGGAGTCTACTAAAGGAAGCGGTTGCGAGTTTGTCGGCATGGCGGATGAAAAAGAATTGTTATTTTATGATACATATGAAGGAAAGGTGTAATATATGCGACTTTATGCGATTCGTTTTGCGGAGAATTTTAAATATGGAACCTATGATTCTGTGTATAGAAATATTGAGGAGAATGGTAAGAGGATTGAAAAATTTGCCTTTTTATATTATCTTGCAGAATATGAGGGAAAGTATACGTTAATTGATACCGGATTTAGAGACAAAACATTGGCAACCAATATGGGAGTGACGTTGTTGGATGTGGAACAGGAGTTGTTAAATGTTTTCGGGAAAATGCCGCAGATTCATAAGGTAATTTTGACACATAGTCATTGGGATCATGTAAATAATTTAGATTTATATCAAGGAGCATCGGTTGTCATGTCGCAGGCGACGTATAACAGTATCATGCAGGAAGGTGAGATTGCTGTTAAAAATGCATTACATAAGTGTTCGATTACATTAGTAGATGATGAAATATGGATAGATGATATATTTTATTTTCGGGTAATTGGCGGTCATACTTCGGATTCGTCTGTTATTTATTTTGAGGTAAATGAGAAGAATTATGTGATAACCGGAGACGAATGTTACTTATGTGATAATGCGGTAAAAAATAAGCCAATCGGGATATATGTGAATGCAAAGAAAAATGAAGAATTTATAGACAAAATATATCGGGAGAAATGGATACCGCTACCATTTCATGATGAAAAAATTATGAATCAGTATCGCAAACTGTCGGCAAATATTGTGCAGGTGATATAAAGAGAATCAAAGAAAAACAGAAGTAACTTGAAGGATAATAATCCTGAAATTTTGAATTTTGTTAATTGGATAAATAACAATTAGACATTCGATGTCTAGTGGCTTAAATACGGCATTTACTCACTTTGTGTCGTTTTATTTAAGCATTAGAAATGGTAGTCTATCGATGAAAGGAGGAGGAAAATGGATCAGAAAAAAACAGGTTGTTTTCTGAAACAATTGAGAAATGAAAAAGGTCTTACCCA
>JAZNQI010000141.1:0-26758 GCA_045590095.1 Acetatifactor sp.
CGTCGCCAATCGGGTTTAGCGAAATACTTTCCGGTAACCACTGTCTTAATAATTTGTCTCTATTCATAATTGTTAATCTCCTTTATTTATTCACATACTCGTCAGGTGCGCTCCCGATAACTGTACTATACATGATGTCAGTATGTGAAAAAAGGGAAAGATTGAGTTGACTCTAATTTTACCTTAATTCCTATTATGTGTCAAATTGCATGGCGAGGATTGTGCTTTTGAATAGAAATATGTATAATATACAAAACTGAAAAGCAGAATAGGAGACAAGTATGCAATTTGGAAAAAAGAGTATATTCATAGTTTTGTTGGGATTGACTCTGATGATTGCCGGTTGCGGAAAAGACGCAGCGGTGGAGGCGGATGCCCCGGAAACCACGGAGACAGTGGAGCAAACGGAAGCACCGGAAGCGACAGAGGAACCTGAGCCGACAGTGACACCGGAACCTACAGCGACACCGGAACCTACAGCGACACCGGAACCCACAGCAACACCGGAACCCACAGCGACACCGGAACCCACAGCAACACCGGAACCCACAGCGACACTGGAACCCACAGCGGCACCGGAGCCCACACTGACACCGGAACCCACAACGACACCGGAACCCACAGCAACACCCGAGCCTACAGCGACACCCGAACCCACGGAAGAACCCGAGGAACCCCGGCAGGAAGCAAGACTGTTGCAGGGATTTTGTGTAAATCCGGATAAGGATGGTTATTCGTCAAATGGTATGTATATGAGTGAACCCGTAGGTTCCTTTTGGCTGAAGATGGACAATGGAGTGGTAGAGATTGTAAGAAGTAACGGAGATTTGAGCGAAGCCCTGTTGGAAGAAATAAAGAAGCTGGAAATTCCGGATGAGTTGCCTGTATGGGGTGAGAGCTATATTATTCAGGAACAGGATAAAAGTTACCAGGTGAAATTGATTGTGGATATTAGTGAAGATATGTTGCCGTCCTATGTGATTCCGGAAGGTTGGGGATATGAATTTAGCGCTCCGCGAATCGGTACTTTTATGGGATATGAGGAGGGCAACGCCGGTGCTACACCAATGGCGGATGGTAATTATTTCGGATATGAGGATCGTCTGGCACAAGGCTGTTCTACCTACTGTGCGTGTTGGAATTCTTATATGAGGGGTAGTGTTTCTTCCAGCCTGCAACCCGAAAAATATGGTGTGTATGAATTGTTTGATAAAGATAGACTTGACGCCTGGGCAGAAGGGGTTGCGGGTCCGGGAATCGGTGAATTCTTTGAAGTGACACTATTAGATCATGGTAGCTGGGTGCCGATTTTCTCTTATAATGAAATGTGCATCGTAAACGGATATGCCAAAAATGAAACAGTTTGGCAGGAAAATAACCGCGTAAAAAGTATGAAGCTCTATTTCGAGAATGAGTATATGGGAACCATTACGTTGGAAGATACCATGCAGCCTCAGTACATCGATTTATCCCCTGTGAATATGAAGGTGGGAAATGGTTGCGAGGCAAATTTCCGCTTTGAAATCACGGAAGTATATCCGGGAAGTAAGTATGATGATACTTGTATTTCCGGTGTGATTATAGAATTTGAAGGAAGAAGCCATTAAAAATTTTTTTATACTTGAAACTTTTTTCATCTCATAGGTGTTTTATAAATAGAATTGCAGAAGAAAACCGGGGGTGAATATTAAATGGAAAATGAAAAAATAGAACAAACAGATAAGAAAGGACTAAAAAGAGCACAAAACTTTTTCCTCATTATGGTAATTGGCAGTGTGTTTGCTTTAATTTTTGATATTCTTGAGGAGTATAGAGATTATAAGGAACATTCGGACTATTATGTTGAACCCTATCCTTCCTTGCAGGATCATCTGGAACTTTCCTTATGTTTTTATGGCGTGGTCATTCTGATTTGTTTAAGTGTTTGGATTGTCCTGAAAATAATACAGCGAAAGAGTAAATAACTAAAAACCACTACCGTGAATGGTAGTGGTTTTTTAATTGAAGAAGTATCTTTTTTATATTTCCTCTCTGCCATAATACTGCTGCACTGTCAGACTTGTTCTGCAATATGGGCAATTCTGAATGTGTAACGGATCGGCACGATAGAGAGAAGCGTCACAGTGCGGACATCGGAGCAAAACCGGGCTGGAAAAACACAATACACACCATGAAATAAAAAGGATGGCGAATACAATTAGTCCGATTATCAGTCCTGTTTTTGTACCGGCAAGCGCAATGAGTACTAAGGCCCACAACAACCATGCGGCAAGTAAACCATAAACGCCTCTATAATAGAATTTCAGTTTCTTCTGATAGGACGTATTTCGTTCATTTCGTTCCAGAACCTGCTGTAATTCCTGATCTTCTGTATCTCGCATGCATAACCTCCGTTACTTCTTCCAAAGTCCGTGCAGATTACAATATTCGTAAGCAGCTATCAATTCCTCACCGTCTGCAAGTTTAAACTCTGCTCTGGGCTTATCGGTGTAAGCTAATTTTACTCTTTGGCTACCTCTTGTTGTTTCGATAGCAATCCACTGAATATAATGTGCTTCTACCATGGGATGTTCGACAGCGCCCACTTCTACAATGACCTTATCTCCGTCAACAGTAATAACCGGTACGTGCTTCTCATGTGCGCCATCGCTTGTGCCGGGCATAAGTTCGGTCATCTTTTGACCGCAACACATAACCGGAACCCCGGTTTCTTTTACATATTCAATGATGTTTCCGCAATGTTCGCATACATAATATTTCATACACTACCTCCAATATTTTTTTATTTATTATTTCTATCTGTATTAATTATACTCGTTACGAGAAGCAAGTGTCAATTAAAATCGTGAGATATCATACATGCAATTATAGACATTAGTATTTATATTTTTCCCTTCCGTAATACTGGCGTACTTTCAGACTTGTTTTGCAATAGGGACAATACTGTATATGTAACGGGTCGGATTGATACAGGGAACTGTCACAGTGAGGGCAGCGAAGTATAACAGGACCGGAAACGCATAATACAATCCATGTAATAAAGAGAACAGCGAATACACACAGTCCGATGATGAGCCCTGTTTTGAAAAGATTTACCTTGTTCATTTCATTCTTCAATCATCTGTATCAGCTTCCTGCAAGTGTTATGCACTACTAAATATAAAACACCGGGAGGAAGAAAAAGTTTCAAAAAAATGTCCCACCACCTGAAAAGGCAGTGGGATGTGTAAATTTTTTATACGGGTACACCTGATTTGGCAGATAAATAATTCATCCAATCAGCTCTTTTCATAACTGATAATTTATGAGTTACGTCTTTATTCTTTTCCGGGTCAAAAGCAGTAACTTTAATGCCGGTTGGAATAAACAGGCTAATCATACATTTTTTGATTCCTCTGATATTACTATATTGAATGGGAACTACTTTTACGCCGAATCCGCTGAAGAAAACGACTTTTTTGTTGGTAAATAAGTACTGTCCTCTGGTCTGTCCGCCTAAAGTAGACCAATAGTCACCTTTTATATATTCTTCAATGACTTCATCGGGCTCTAATAACTCAAGCTCCTTCAAATTATTCATCCATGCATCGTATTTGTCTTGTGTAAGTGCCATTTTGTTTAATCCTTTCTTTAAAAATCATATTAATAATGCCACTATAGACAGAATATGTCAAGAAAAAATAAAATGCACATATGGGGTATCTCAGCTGTTATAATATTGAAGGCCCTTCAAAATAAAAGTAAATGATAAGTCAGGAGGTGAGATACTCTGGTCGGTAAGGCAGAAATGGAAACAGAGAACGGAGTGGTTACGCAGGTTGTTGAGGTTCCTAATGTAAGTGATGAGATGGAAGTGGAAAATGTGATGATTGAAATTACGGACAATACTGTGGATGAATCAGTCGCAGATGGATATTCTTCGCAGGAAATCGAGCCGGTGCTTAAGAGTGAAGCGGGCAAGGTATATTTGGTAGTAGCAGATGTGTCAGTAGACATTACAGAAGATTTTAAAGACGGTAGTGCCACCGGCGAAATTGCTTATGATGGCACAAACGCAGATTATACTGTTACCGGAAGTATGGAGAATTATAAAATTGAATTAATTGAACAGTAAGGAAGAGGAGACCACAAGTCTAAAAAGAGTAAAGATGACTTGTAGGTCTCCTTATTTCTTATGTGCTTTGAAAACAAGATTTTTATTTTCATGTGTTTCTGTTTGTGTTATGATAAATAAGGAAATCTCTTTACATGAGAGCATAATTTCGGATAGATACACAGGGAGAAAAATATGTGGTTTCTAATGATTGCACTGCTACCGGTTAATTTGCTGTGGGGCTTTTATTTTTATAGGTTTTTTAAGAGAATGTTTGAAACCTTTGGTGCGAATACAAAGAAAAGATGGGTTAGGATTTTGATTGCAACAGGCGCATTCGGACTAGCTTTGTCGGCGTGCAGTATTTGGTCATTTACCACAATTATAGTATTTCAGTTGGCTTTGTTTATTCCGTTGGTGCAACTGGCGAATTTCATTGTGAAAAAGCTTGCCAAGGAAAAGTATGAGAAGGATTACTCAAAGTGGAAAAAAATATACGGCAGTGGTGTGATTCCGATTGTTATGACCATCTTCATGATTCTCTTCGGATACTGGAATCTGCACCATGTAGTGGATACACCATATACGGTTTATACGGACAAAAATATTCGGGAGGAAGGATATCGTGTAGTATTTCTTGCAGATGTTCACTTCGGTGTATCGCTGGACTATGAAGAACTGCTGGAAAAGTGTGAAGAAATCAGTAAAGCGGATGCGGATATTGTGGTACTGGGTGGTGATATAGTGGACAATGCCACCTCCACGGAGGAGATGAAGCAGGTCTTTCGGGCTTTTGGAACCATTGAAAGCAAGTATGGTGTGTACTATATTCACGGAAACCATGACAGACCCATGTCCATTATTGCAAGTGAATTTACGGAAGAGGAATTGGAACGTACTATTGAGGAGAATAATATTACTATATTGCAGGATGATGTAGTCCGTATTAACGGAGACTTGGTAATGATTGGCAGAGAAGATGCCAGCCGCAAAAGAAACGGTGGGGGAAGAATGTCTGTAGACAATCTTCTTGCAGATGTTGATGCAAACGACTTTCTTTTGATGCTGGATCATCAGCCTAATGAGTACAAGGAAAATGCAGAGGCCGGAATAGATTTAATTCTGTCCGGACATACTCATGCAGGTCAGTTTTTCCCGCTGAACTGGGTATATGAGTTTATTAAACTGGATGACGCGGTTTATGGTCATTATGATATTGACAATATGCAGGCCATTGTAACAAGCGGTTTCGCAGACTGGAATTATCCTGTAAAGACCGCAGGACCCGCCGAGTATATTATTGTGGATATTAAAAAAAGATAATTTTGCAGCAGGTGCGTCAGGACAAAAGCCCCATTTCTTGTATTAAATAAAAAACATTGCATTCTGCAAAAAGTGTGTTAAAATAATAACGACAATTGAATAGTGAGAGGTTTATTAATCGAAGAGGAGAATAGTAACATGAGAAAAAAGCTAATGAGCTACTTACTTATGACATTTCTATTAATGACCACACTGTGCGGATGCGCAGGCGGTACAGAGGAGTCTTCGGGGGATAATTCCTCTAAGGAGCCGGTTTACGGCGGCTCCGTTGTTGTAGGCATACAACAGGATATTGATAGTCTTGACCCACATAAAGCAACCGCGGCAGGAACTAAGGAGATTCTGTTTAATATTTTCGAAGGCTTGGTAAAGGCGGACGAAAATGGTAATTTGATCAACGCAGTAGCCAGTGATTACAGCATATCTGATGACGGCTTGGTGTACACTTTTACACTGAGAGATAATATTAAATTCCACAATGGTAATTTAGTAACCGTTGAAGATGTGAAGTATTCTTTGGAGAGAGCTTCAGGGCTTCTCGACGGAACTGCATTAGTTTCAGCCTTAAGTACAATTCAAAAAGTAGATATTGTAGATAATAAGACGGTTCAGGTAACAGTGGGCAGTGCGAATACAGAGTTGATTTACAGCTTTGTGGCAGCTATCATCCCCCAAGGAAGTGGAGAAGATGCGCAGGCAACCCCCATCGGTACAGGACCGTTTTCTTTTGTTTCTTATGCACCCCAGGAGGGTATTGTACTCGCCAAGAATGCTAATTACTGGCAGGCAGGACTTCCTTATCTGGATCAGGTAGAGTTCAAAATTATTAACAGTCCCGATACCGCACTTTTGAATCTGCAGGGTGGTTCTATTGACATTTACCCTTATTTGACAGATTCACAGGCAAACGAATTGCAAGGTGGTGCTTTCCAAATCTTATCAGCACCCTCTGATGTGGTACAGGCATTGTTCTTAAATAATGCCGTAAAACCCTTGGACGACGTAAGGGTACGTCAGGCTATTTGCTACGCATTGGACAAGGATTCCATCAACGCTTTTGTGGCAGGCGGAAATGCAACACTTGTAGGTTCTGCAATGCTTCCGGCATTGAAGGATTATTATGTGGAACTGAATGATGTGTACGGAACCACTGCAAATCAGGAAAAGGCGAAGCAGTTGCTTGCAGAAGCAGGATATGCCAATGGTTTTGATTTGGAAATCATGGTTCCTTCCAACTATGCATATCATATGCAGACTGCAGAAGTAGCAGTAGAGCAGTTGAAAGCGGTAGGCATTAATGCAAAAATCAATGCTGTGGAATGGAATACCTGGCTTTCAGATTGTTATCAGGGTCGCAAGTACCAGGCCACTATCTGTGGTATTACCTGTGATATGACGCCCGGATATTTGTTGAATCGTTTCCAGTCTGATTCTTCCAAGAATTTCATCAATTTCAGCAATGCGGAATATGATGAAGTATTCAAAAAAGCGCAGGCAAGTTTGGATTTGACAGAGAAGGCGAAGTATTACGGACAGTTACAGCAATTGCTGGTAAATGATGCAGGAACAGCATTTATACAGGTTCCCCCCATTACCATTGCAATGAAAAATGAATTAGGTGGATATAAGTTCTACCCTATCTACGTACAGGACATGAGTACTGTATATTACACGAAATAAAAGAAAGGAAGGGCAGTCATGAAATATTTCGGGAAAAAATTTATCACTCTCATTATGACATTGTTTATTGTTTCAGTGGCTGCCTTTGTGGCCTTTCAGATTATACCCGGCGATGTGGTAACGTCCATATTGGGTACGGAATCCACGCCGGAAAGAGAAGCGCAGCTTCGGGAGGAACTGGGACTTAACCGTCCTCCCGTGCAGCGTTATTTTAGTTGGATGGGCGGCGTTTTGCATGGAGATCTCGGAGTCAGCTACCGCTATTCCAAAAGTATGAACGAAATGATGCCGGTAGCCGAATTAATCGGCGATAAACTGCCGGTAACTTTGTGGCTTGCAGCCATATCCCTTGTTTTGATTATTGTAGTCTCCATCCCGTTAGGTGTTTTGTGGGCGAGGAGCAAAAGTAAATTATTGGATGCCATAATGGGCGTATCCACGCAGACAGCCATGGCGATACCGGCGTTCTTTTTAGGTATTTTGGTGACATATCTTTTCGGTATCTTTTTGAAATGGTTTGTTCCGGGCGGTTATGTAAGTTATCAAAAAGATTTTGGCGGATTTTTGGCGTATTTGCTATTCCCCGCCATATCCATTGCAATACCTAAGATTGCCATGACGGCCAGATTTTTAAGAAACTCCATGTTGACGGAAATGGATGCGGATTATGTAAGAACCGCATACGGCAAAGGTTGTAACGAGCGTCGTGTTATGTACGGACATGTGCTTCGTAATGCTATGATGCCGGTCGTTACCTTCCTTGGTATGATAATAGCAGAGATTATAGCAGGTAGTATTGTAGTAGAGCAGGTATTCGGTCTTCCAGGTGTGGGAAGATTGCTTATCAGTTCTGTTTCCACCAGAGACTTCCCGGTGGTACAAATCCTGATTTTATATATTACATTTGTAGTTATTTTTGTATATTTCCTGGTAGATATTCTGTATAGAGTTATCGATCCCAGAATCAGCAGTAAATAGTAGCGTGTTAACCATTGTTTCTTGTCAGGTAAGTGTATGAAAGAGTTCGTAAAAGAATTTTTGAAAAACTTCAAAGGAAATAAATATTTCTGGGCCGGTCTCATAATGACGGGGTCGATACTTTTGCTGGCCATAGTGGGCTATTTTTGGACTCCTTACAGCACCACCGAGATGTCGGCAGCAGAGCGTTTTCAGGCGCCGTCCTTCCGTCATCTGTTCGGTACGGATAACTTCGGCAGGGATATTTTTTCTCGTGTTATGAAGGGCGTTGGTACCACTGTATTTATCAGTTCTCTGGTGGTTGTGCTTTCAGGCGCGGCAGGTATTGTAATTGGTGCGCTTACCGGTTATTTCGGCGGAATTGTGGACGAAATCGTTATGCGTATTACGGATGCTATCAACGGATTCCCCAGTATTTTATTGGGTTTGGTAATGATTACCCTGATGGGAAGCGGCAGCCACAATCTGATTATTTCTTTGGGAATTGTTTTTACCCCCAGTTATGTGAGAATCGTACGAAGCGAGTTCATTAAACTTCGAGACGCAGATTATATTAAGCGTGCCCGCCTTATGGGTGTGGGACATGTCCGTATTTTGTTTGTGCATATATTGCCCAATATTTTTTCCGTATTTTGGGCTTCTGTTATGATTGGTTTCAACAATGCTATTCTTGCGGAGTCAGGTATGAGTTATCTGGGTATCGGTGTACAGCCCCCGGATGCCAGTCTTGGAAAGATGCTTTCTGATGCGCAAGGGTATCTTATGACAGCGCCTTGGTATGCCCTTTCACCGGGTATTGCCATTGTAGTCATCGTATTGGGATTTTCATTGTTGAGTGAAGGAATAAGGAGGTTGCAGGAATGATTAAAATTGAGAACCTTTCTGTGGCCTTTGATGAAATTTTGGCTGTTAATAAATTGAATTTGGAGATTCTGGATGGTGAAATCCTGGGTATCGTAGGAGAGTCCGGTTCCGGAAAATCGGTAACTGCTCTTTCCATTATGGGACTCCTATCCTCTGAAGCTCAGATTAAGGGCGGTAGTATCCGTATGGGTGAGGAGTGGCTTCTGGAGGACGGAAAGCCTCAGGATAAAGCAATGCTGCGGAAAGTACAGGGCAGTCGTATGTCTATGGTATTTCAGGAGCCTATGACTTCTTTGAATCCTACGAAAAAAGTCGGCGGACAGGTGGATGAAGTATTGGTGCTTCACACACAGATGGAGTCCGCGGAGCGTTACAAGAAGGTTTTGGAGGCATTTAAAAGCGTTGGTCTGAAAAATGTGGAGAAAGTTTATGACAGTTATCCGCACCAGTTATCAGGAGGCATGCGTCAGCGTGTCATGATTGCTATGGCCATTATCTTAAAACCTCAGCTTTTGATTGCGGATGAGCCTACCACAGCATTGGATGTGCGTGTACAGAGCCAGATTATTGAAGTGTTGAATCAAATCAATAGGGAGCAAAAGACAACTATGCTCTTTATTACCCATGATTTAAACCTGGCCAGAAGATTGTGTGATCGTATTGCGGTTATGAAAGATGGTTTGTTGGTAGAAATCGGTAAGACAGAGGAAGTATTTGGCAATCCCAAGGAAGAATATACAAAGAAATTGATTGAGGCGGTACCTTCCAGAGTAAAAGAGAAGGAAGATGCGCCCGTAAATGAAGAAGAACCGTCTGTTAATATCCTGGAAGTACGTGATTTGAATGTATATTATCAGGAAGGCAGCAATAGTTTGTTTGGTCAGAAGAAGAAACGCTGTGTCGTTGAGAATGTTTCTTTCCATTTAGAAAGAGGCGAAACCCTGGGACTGGTAGGCGAAAGCGGTTGTGGAAAAACTTCCCTTTGTAAAGCAATTTTAGGAATGAACAAGCTGGTAGAAGGCGATGTGAAGCATTTTTCCGTGCGCCCGCAGATGATTTTCCAAGACCCTTACAGCAGCTTGAATCCGGCCAAAACTATTGGTTGGCTGTTGCAGGAGCCTCTTCGGGCAGCAGGCAAGCTGGATCCTGCATTTCAGATGACAGATGCAGACCGTAAAGCGGCGGCATATGATATGTTGCACAAAATCGGTATGCCGGATAAATATTTCCATAGATGGCCGTCTCAGCTTTCCGGAGGACAGCGTCAGCGTATCAGTATCGGTCAGGCGTTGATTACCAGACCGGGATTAGTTATTGCAGATGAACCGGTTTCGGCATTGGATGTAACCATACAGGCGCAAATCATGGAACTCATGCAGAAATTGCAGGAAGAGCTTAAGCTCTCTTACTTGTTCATTTCCCATGATATTAATGTGATTTATAAAATGAGCGACCGTATCATGGTTATGAAGGACGGTAAAATCGTGGAAATCGGTGACAAGGAAGAATTGTTTTCGAATCCGAAGGAAGAATATACGAAATTACTGTTTTCAGATACAATATCAAAATCTTAAATAAAGTATGGTATTAAGAAATCCCCTCCGCAATGATACGGAGGGGATTTTTGTAAGAAAAATTATTCGATTACAACAGAATTGATAATGGCATAGGCCGTTTCCAAGGAGTTGCATCTAATCAACAGTCCGTGGACGGTATTTAAATCATCGGTGCTGTATAGGTCAGCGATAATGTAATACTGAAATCCTTTTTCAGCTTGTTTTCCGTCCTTGGAAAAGTCTCTGACGCGGATAATACCACAGGTGTCCTCGGTTTCATAGACATAGTGATAATTTAACCACATTGATTCCCTTTTGAGTATGCCGCATACCACATAGGCAAAGCCCTGCTTCCAATTCCAGAAGCTGTAATCATCTGCGGAAAGCAGCTCGATACACTTATTGGTATGATAAGCATTATGGGGAATACCGTTCCCCAGTTTTTCAAAGCCCTTTTCCAGTTGCTTAGCTGCATACTTATCCAAGAACCCATTTGTGAATTGTTCCATATTTTCTTCACTGAACACATTCATATAACTCTGGTCATGGGGGGGCGTTAAAATAATGCTTTCTGAAAGGTTGCCTGCCTCATCGTTATGGGAGTACTTACATGTGTTCTCCAAACTGCTTTCATCTTTCACAAAGTAATCCGGAACAGTCAGAGTCATAGCACCATAGGTAATTGTCTGCACATCGTCCGATGCCTTCCAAGTCATGTCATATGCCGAGAAATATTCACCGGTAGGTCCCAGCGCGGGCGTTATCTCCTGGGCATGCTTCCTGATGGCCAGTCGAATCCCGATGGCAGGAATCAGAATGACCAGGAGAACTAATACAATCACCGTAATCAAAATTCTTTTTTTTAGTTTGCTCATTTTTTTCGTGCTCTCTTTCTTTCAAAGTGATACTTGCACTATTTCAGTACGATATCGCTTCCGCCGATTTTTAAGATAATATCTTTTGCATTACCGTAGTCAATATCAGGGAAGAAGATATGCATGTAGCAACGGTAAGGAGTGCCTGCGTCGCCATTGGTATCGAACCATACCATACTGTAGCCTTCGTCCTCTAACAATTGGTATTCGATGCCGTCCACAACCAGTTTGGCAGTCTTTACTAGTTGGTTCCAGTTTCTGTCCATTTCATTGGAAATAGTATTGACAGTTCTGTCTGCGGTGGGCGGGTTCTCTACAATAGTATCCGAATAGAAGGAAACCTGTGTATAGTAATATCCATACTGTGCAGCATTTAGTGTGTATTCGACATCATCATAGGTAAAGCTTTCGCCTGAGTAAGATACATAAGGTACCGGATGGAAAGAATCCTTAGGGATAGTGACGCGGTATTCGAAATCTACTTCATAGGACTGGATACCCCAAGCATCTTTGACGAAGACTTCATAAATCTGAATAACCGCTTCCTCACCTCGAGTCAGCCAAACCGATGCCCCGGTAAAGCTGAAGTGGTAAAGGTTTTCGATTTCTTCATCCTTTACGCCGTATGCTTCCCAGTATCCGTAACGGTCCAATTCATTTTCGAATTGTTCCACGCCCAGAGTATAAACCTTAATGCCGACTGTTTTTTCGTTAACAGATATGGTAGGGTCATTGATGAAAAGGTCTATTAGCACCTTGGGTTCATTTCTGTCCCCGGTAAACCCTAACAGAGTAGTAGAGAAACGATCGTCAGAAAGAGACTCCTGTACTTCGTAAGTATATCCTTTTTCTACGATTTCCATGGTTTTTTCATCACCCATGATATTTTTTATAAACTTGCCCAGATACTCGGTTGCTAAAATCGTAGTACCTGCAAGCAAGAAGCATATAAGGCATGCCGCAGCCATATTGCCGAATCGGAAGGTTTTCTTCTTGCCGGTGATAGGAACGATTTTGCTGTCCCCGGCTCCGGCGGTGTCGTCGGGAATATTGGTGTCGTCGGGACCATTTGTACGATTTCCCGCTTTTGCCAATATATCTGCGGCAGTGATTTTGCAATTGTCTTCACAAAAGTCATTCATTTGCTTTGTATAAAGTTCTTTTGCATTCATTAAAACCAATCCTCCTTTTTCAGTATTTTGCTTAGTTTTTCGCGGCCTCTTTTCAGCTGTATTTTGACTGTTGCTTCCGGAATATCCAAAACATTGGCGATATCCCTGATGGAATAAGATTCGTAGTAAAATAAGTGAATGGGAATCCGATATTTTTCCGGCAGTCCCCAGACAACCTTAAGTAACTCATTATCTTCCTGCTTGTCGAAATAGGGGATATCTTCTTCCAATGCCACGTTTTTCCGTCGTTTTACAGAGCGCAAATGATTTTTGCACAGATTAACGGAGACACGAATTAACCAGGCTTTTCGATGTTCTTCCCCGGTAAATTCCGTATCTGTAGCATAAAGTTTTAAAAATACTTCCTGCAAAAGGTCCGCAGTATCCTCTGTGTTCTGCACGTAGTTAAATATCACCGAATACACTGTATTCTTATATTTCTCATACTGCTCGCAGAATTCCTGTTCTGTCATATTACTTTCTCCTCTGTCAATCCATGCGCATCTTGAATAAGGCTCTTACGATAATAAAACACGGCAAGAGATAAAAAGGTTTCAAAAAAATAAAAAAAGTTTCTAAACACATTGTAAGCAGTAAAGAATTTTTCGTCAAATAATTTACAGACTTAAAATGTAGGAATAATAGCGTTTTCTCTTTTCTTTTTTCAGAAAATATTGTAGTATAGTAAAAAGAGAATGTTCAAAAAGGAGAACGCACTATGAAGTATTTGATTATCGGAGCAGGAGGAACCGGTGGAGCAATCGGTGGCTTTTTGGCACGTGCAGGAAAAGATGTAACTTTCATTGACAAAGGGGTCCATTTGGAGAAGATAAAAACAAGTGGCCTTTATTTGGAAACTCCGAATGGAGAATATATGATTTCTGCGCCGGCGTATACCATGAATGAGTATTCGGAGGTGCCGGATGTTATTTTTGTCTGTGTAAAGGGATATTCTTTGGACGAAGTTCTTCCTTTTATTGAACGTGTTGCGGATGCGCATACGGTTGTAATTCCGGTTTTGGGTATTTACGGAACCTATAGCAAAATTCAGGAGAAGGTGCCGGGAGCCATTGTAGCAGATGGTTGTGTATATATTACGTCTGAAATTAAGGAACCTGGAACTGTTATGATGTCCGGCAGAATTTTCAGAGTGGTATTCGGTTTGCCTAAGAGCACGGGCGGAAATGCTGCTGAGCAGGCTATGCCGGTGCTGGAAAAAGTCAGACAGGATTTGAGAGAATCCGGCATTATGTCCGTTTTGTCCTCACGTATTGAAATTGATACTTTACAGAAGTTCTCCTATGTTTCACCAATGGCAGCAGTAGGTGCAGGATATAATGTGGCTGCTTGGTCAATACAGGTGCCGGGGGAATTGCAGAATATATTTAAAGCGCTGGTAAAAGAAGTAAAGTGGCTCTCCGATGCAATGGATTGCAGTTTACCTGACGATATTGTAGATATTAATCTGGCCATGATGAAGAACCAACCACCCGAGACCATTACATCCATGCATCGTGATATTTTGGAAGGCAAGGATTCAGAGTTGGATGGTCTTGTATTTGAAGTGGTAAGAATGGGCGAGAAGTTTGGCGTAAATGTGCCCACCTACAGAGAGATTACTAACCGCTTTCCGGGAATGGTTCAGGACGTTGTTAACGAGGCTGCGGAAGAGGCTGTTGAGGTTGAAGCGGCTGAGGAAGCAGTTGCGGTTGAAGAGCCTGAAGTTGTTGAGGAGCCTGTAGTTGTTGAATCTGCTGAGGAAGCTGCTGAAGAGGTGATTGCAGTTGAGGAGTCTGAAGTAGTTGAGTCTGCTGAAGAAGCGGTAGTTGATGAAGAGCCTGCAGTTCCTGAAGAAGCGGTAGTCGTTGAGGAACCTGAAGTTGTTGAGGTGGCTGAAGAGCCTGTAATTGTTGAAGAGCCTGAAGAAGTGGTTGAGGTTGAGGAGCCTGTAGTTGCAGAAGAAACCTCAGAGGACGACGGTATTGCATTTGAAAGAGCTGTGGATGCGGTAGAAAACGATGTGAAGGTACTTAGTACGGAAGGCGGTATCGAGTTTGAAGCGGCTGTAGAAGCAGAAGATATTGTGAAAAGTGTAGCGATGGCAGAAACCTTGAAAGAGGATGAAGGTATTGAGTTTGAAGTACCGGTAGTTGAAGTAGAGGAAGAAAACGAGGCACAATCCGTATCTGAGGAAGAACCGGCGATGGATGAAGTAGCAGAGGAAATCGCCGAGGCCGAGATAGAAGAGGTAGCAGAAGAAGCAGAGGAAACTGCCGAGGTCGAGATAGAAGAGTCGGCGGAAGAACCGGCGATAGATGAAGTAACAGAGGAAACTGCCGAGGTAGAAGCGGACGAAGCAGAGGAAATAACCGATCCGGAAGAAGTTGCTGAAGCAATTGCAGTAGAAGAATCTGCGGACGAAGAGATTGAAGAGGAGGAAGCATTTGCCATCGAGGAGACTGCTGAGATGGAAGCCGAGGAAGAATTTGTAGTCGAGGAGATTGCGGAAGATTCGGATGATGACTTCTTTGAATGGGAAGAAGTTGAAATTATAGAAGGCGCGGAAGAAATATGTGAAGAAGAGGTTAAGGAAGCCGTCGAGGAACTTACAGAGGCGGAAGCATCTGAGGAAGAGCTTGAAGAAGAGCCTGTTCAGGAAGAAACGGACTTCTTAGAAGAGGAAGCAGAAGGCGAACCTCGTGTGCATACCTTTGATGACGGAAGCAAGTTCTGGAAGAAGACCTATGATAACTTCGAGGCAAAGGTATTTATTCCTGCGAGCGATCCTATTACGGACATTGTTAACTTTGGTTTCATGACGCCGTATTTGTTAGTGTTTGAGGAAGAAAGACGTACCCCGTTGGAAGCAAAAGCATTTGCGGAAGAGAGCGGATTGGCAGAAATTGCAGCCGGATATGGCGGAAGCGTGGTATCGATTTATCCTACCAATGAAGGAGGATGGGAAGAAGCTCCGGAGGATTTATTTGCATCCTTAATTTCCAATACCAAGATTAGCCAGTATTATCATGATGGTATGGCAGTAATGCGTAATCGTTTCACAGGTGAGTGGGGTGAGTCCTATATTCGCGGTGCACTGCTTAGAAGTTATTTGTATGGTTACGGCAAGTCGGCAGACTATATTGCGCAGAACCTTCTGAAGACAGTGGAAGGTGACGGCCTGTACGGCAAGGGTGATATTACCCCTGTAGTTTGCGTATTGGAGAATCTAAGTGTAATTCCACAGCCTGAACGTCGTGATATTCCGGTAGTTTCCGTAGGGAACAGTGCAGAAATTAATGAAGCGTTGACAGATGGTTTAGATGCTGTTTTGATTAAAGACGATGCAGAATATGTGGCAGATTTCAATTCCTTCATGAAGAAATATCGTCGTATGGTGGGATATTTGAATGAAGAGCCGGATTTGGAAGAAATGGGTGTAGCTGTAGAGCCTGATTACTGCGTGGTTCCTACGGCAGCAGATAACCGTGGTGACGATGCAGATACAACCGAACACAAAATCGGTTATGTGGCTTATTACAAAAAGGGTATTATGAACAAAGAAGAAGTGCCCTTGGTACTTTGCTTCCATGGTGGCGGAGATTCCGCAATGTGCATGGTGGCACTGTCAGATTGGCATTTGGTGGTAGCAAAGAATGAGTTCCTTTTGGTAAGTGTGGAAAATCATTTGAACAGCACTGCTACAGAAGTAATGAGTTTATTGGCACATTTGAAAGCGAAATATTCTATTGATACAGAGCGTATTTATGCAACCGGTTTCTCTATGGGTGGATGTAAGTCTTGGGATTTATTCCAGGAATATCCTTATGTATTTGCAGCATTGGCACCTATGGATGCAACCTTTGATGTAGGATTAAACGTGTATGGACAGCCGGTGGAGAACATTAACCGTGAAATCCCGGTACCTGTATTCTACGTGGGTGGCGAGCAGACTCCATTGCCGGAACTTCCTTTCCAGGAAGAGAAGTGCACCAATCGTATGGCGTATGTGCTTGAGGTAAATAAGTCCAAGACGAAATACGATGTTAAGTATGAAGACAGAGCAAAATGGGTAAATCCTATTTGGGGCATTGACGGTGACGTGATTTGCTGTGCAAAGGATGACAACCGCGGTAGTGTGTTGACCATGCATTTATTTGAGAGTGAAAACGGATGCTGCTACAGTGTATTCGGAAGCGGAAGCCCTCAGCAGCATGAAATGCGTTATCTCAACTGTGACAATGCTTGGAAGTTCTTTAAACAGTTCCGTCGTTTACCTAATGGCGAGTTGGTAGGCGGTTCTATGGATGATGTGATAAGCGCGTTTAATGAAGAGTAAGCCTATTTTGTATTATATGTAAAAAAAGACTCCTGCGAATTTTTTGATTCGTTGGAGTCTTTATTATATTCACAGCAAAAGATGATTGTCTGCTATGAAGTGCTGATTATTCATTCTTAGGGCAAGGTTTTATACTTCTACAAGTTTGCACACATGGACCCAACATTCATAACCGGAGTATTGTTCCAGTTCCGGAATGGTCAACTCAATAGCGCTGTTGGCACTTCCACAGGCCGGAAATACGGTCTCAAAACGTTTTAATGATTCATCCAAATATACGGTAACTCCCTTTTTTATACCAAAGGGACAAACGCCGCCCATGGCATGCCCCACCATTTCTACCAATTGGTCCGGCGAAAGCATTTTGGCTTTGGTGTGGTACTGTTGTTTGAATTTGGAATTGTCGATTTTGACATCTCCGGGGGCTACAATTAATATGGCACGATCTTCTACCAAGAAGGCCATGGTCTTGGCAATTCTCTGAGGAGCGCATCCCAATGCTTCTGCTGCTAAAGCTACGGTAGCACTGGATACACTAAATTCCTGAATGCGGTTTGCAATTCCATAGTTTTCTAAGTATTCTCTCGCAAGTTCTATAGACATGGTGAATTCTCCTTTGGTGACATATGATTGGAACAAGCGGAAGCCGGCTTGCAGTGTAACAAAGTTTGCACGTACTATTTTCATTTAGACTTCCAAATCAGATTGTACTTCAATTTTGAGAGGAGTGCAACTGAATGCGACATATAGAATACTAATTATTTTGGCTTCTATCTGTTGATATATGCTCGCAACTTAAGGGAGAGACCGATAGAGTGGGGGATTAAGAGGTAGCTATCGGTCGAATTGTGGGTGTGGTATGGGTAACAGGCATATAGATGTAATATTATGGAAGTATCTATCGGTTAGTTAGTGAATGTAAAATTAGTAATAGGCATATAGTAGTATCTATTTTTGAATAGCTATCTGCTACTGTATGATTTTACGTGTAATAGGGGACAGATAGGAGTAAATATTAAGTCAAATATATCTGTCGGTTGACGAACTGGTTGAGCGAGAAGAGCAGATAGTTTCCAGTGATGAAAGATATATATATGCTAGTTTTTTGTTCGCGAGAGAAAGTCGGCAGATAGACATACTAAAATTTTAATTACTATCTGTTGAAGCACGAAAATCATGCTCTGAGACGGCTGTAATGTATTTGGCAGTAATGATAACAGCACAAAAAGGCAGGCCCTCCCGCCGAAGCAGAAGGACCCGCAAATAATGGGTGTCAAAGTTAATGGTGCACACAGAGCCGGTTACGTATTGTTCCGGTGCCCGGTCCGGGCATGTGTTGCGCATTTTTTAACGATTAACCTTATAGCCTGCAAACTTTCCTACAGTTGCGCGTAAGCAGAATACCGCTTCACCTTTTTCTGTATAGAGTGGCTCAATCACGCGGTTGCTTGTGACATCAGTGATGCTCACGGCATCTTTGATGTGTACGTAAATATCACTGTCTTTGGTGTCGGCATCCACATAAGGATAGATGACAAAAGTGTCATTATCGTAAGCAAATAAGCTGATCATGGGATCTCCGGTCAGGTAAATACCGTTTACAGCCATTTCCCCACGCATGCGGTCACGAATGACGTTGGGATAGTACTTCAAGTCGCTGAAGGCTTCGGGAACCACCAAGGTATACATTTGGCCGTCGCCATAGGTGTCGCGAGCGAATAAGGTGTAGGCTTCTTCCTCTGCGATTCCTTTGCAGATAGCGCCCCAAGTAGCATTGTTTCTAAATTCCAAAACCGGTATATTTATCGATTTTGCACTAAAGGCACGCTCCCAGCGATTGTAAAAGTGTGAAGCTTCCGCAGTAAATTCGTTTACAGACACTTTGCGACCTCTGTCGCGGATAGAAGTAATGCGTGGCAAGCCTCGGTCCAGAGTTGCTTTTACGAAACCGCTGGTTACGATTGCCTTGTTTCCGGCTAAGATATATTTTTCCAATTTATCGACGATATTTTCGTCGTAGGCAGAGGATTCGGTCAAAAGCATCACCGGAGCATCCTCTTTAAATATAGGTGTGGTCAAAATAGGGAAACCGTGCATTCCCAAGTAGTCCTGCACATTGTCTTCACCCTGAGACGCATTTGGAATATAGCAGGGAATACCTACGGGCTCGCCCAACTGATCCAACAAATCATCTAATTTATCCAGCATAAAGCCCAATGCGGGCACGTTTACAGAATTTACAAGTGCTTGGAAACAGAACATCATCATTTCTTTGGGTTTGGAGAAGGCAGTTAAGTAAGCCTGCTCCAAGTAGTAGTCCAGCATACGGCAGTCAAAAGGATCAAACCAGCCACCGCCATTTCTGCCGGGCGCCATATCTTCCAAATAACGCATTAAAGAATAAGACAAATATCTGGGTAAATGTTGGTCTGTGTTTACCGGGTCGCGGGTCTCCGTACCGGTGTAAATATAGTCAAAGATTTCCTTTTGGGATGCAGGGTCGTAACCGGTTTCCTGATAAGCCTCCATCCAGTTAGGATATTTAATAGTAATCTTGCAGTTAGGATTAATGGCCTTAGCCGGTGCAATTACGTATTTCTTGGATGCTTCGTACATTAAGTGTGTACGATAAGCCTGCCAGCTGCCATCGGTGATACCGTTTGCTGCGTTGTACTCGTCGCGTCCTTGGCGGCATGTGTCGCAGGTACAGTTGGTAAAGTAAAAATCGTCAATAATGAATGCATCGAAAACCCTGGCATTCATCTCGCAAACTTTCTGTAAGGTGTCCATCATATCTGCGTCGTTGTAGCAAAATGTATTGAACATGCGTTGTTTGCGTGCATGGCCCTGCATGTCAGGCATAGAAGTGGTGATGCCGCCTTCTGTGCGAATGCCGTTTTCATTGAATACTTCCTTGCAAAGACGAAGCTGCTCTTCTGTGGCGAAAACACCGTCACGGAAGGGCTCTAAATATACTTTGTCAAGACGCATGTAACGCTTGAAAAAATCAATATCTTTCTGTAATTGTTCTTTGGTAGCATGTGTTACACCTTGGGCGATGAAATACACTACCAAGTCAAAATTTTTATAGTTCCCCATAAGTAACCTCCTTTTGCCGATACCCCCGTATTCAGCTTGACTTTAGTATAGAGTATGCGACAGGTTTTTCACAATGGAGTATCTTGTACTCATGCGGTGGAAAACTGTTCAGTGTTTTCCTTGCCAAGAGGGTATAAACACTTTATAATTTAATGAAGAATGTCGATGAACCGGGATTTATGTATGTGAGAATAAGCCCATCGTGAAAAGGAGACTGAATATGGAAAATCAGACGGGAGAGCATAAGCGGAGAGTGCGTTACAGCGGCACTCATCCGAAGAAATATAGTGAAAAGTATAAAGAACATAATCCGGAAAAGTACGGCGATACTATTTCTAAGGTGATTAGTAAGGGTAGTACGCCTGCAGGTATGCACATATCTATTATGGTGCAGGAAATACTGGATTTTTTGCAGATTCAGCCGGGACAGTGGGGGCTGGATGCGACTCTGGGATACGGCGGACATACCAAGGAGATGTTGAAATGTCTGCAGGGTCAGGGACATGTGTATGGTTTGGACGTGGATCCCATTGAGTCTGCGAAGACTAAGGAGCGACTGGCATCTCAGGGGTTTGGTGAGGAAGTACTTACAGTGAAACTGATTAACTTCGCTAATATTGATCAGGTAGCGGGGGAGGCCGGCAGAAAATTTGACTTTGTTCTGGCGGACTTAGGCGTTTCTTCCATGCAGATTGACAATCCGGAGAGAGGATTTACGTATAAAGTAGAGGGACCTCTTGATTTGCGACTGGACCCGACTAAGGGAATGAGCGCGGCGGAGCGCCTGAGGGATATTTCCAGGGAAGAATTGCAGGGCATGCTTATTGAAAATGCAGATGAGCCCTATGCTTATGAGATTGCGGACAGAATTGTAACAGGTGCCAAAAGAGGCAAAAAAATTGAGACTACTACGCAGTTGAAAGAGGCTATCGAGGAAACTTTGGCTACTGTGCCGGAATTGAAGAAAGCTTTCGAAAAAGACCGCAAAGAGGCGGTGAAAAAGTCTTGCCAGCGCGTATTTCAAGCATTACGTATCGATGTAAATAATGAATACGAAGTGTTGCATGCATTTTTGGAAAAATTGCCGGGGATATTGGCGCCCGGTGGAAGAGCGGCCATATTGACCTTCCATTCGGGAGAGGACCGCTTGGTGAAGAAATCGTTTAAACAGTGGAAAAAAGAAGGGGTTTACAGTGACGTGTCGGAGGATGTAATTCGTCCCTCCGCAGAGGAATGCGTGAGAAATCCCAGAGCCCGTTCTACGAAAATGCGCTGGGCAGTGAAAGCTTGAGAGCTGTTGCGCAAAAAGCCCTTGATATACAAAGGAGAAGACCATGTTATTTAATTCATTAAGCTTTTTAATGTTTTTCCCGCTGGCATTGCTGATTTATTTTGTGATTCCGGCGAAAGTCAGATATATATGGCTGTTGGTTTGCAGTTACTGTTTTTATATGTGCTGGAACGCCAAGTATGCGCTTTTGCTTTTGTTATCCACAGTGGTAACCTATGGGGCGGGGCTGCTTCTGGCGGCAAGTAAAGAACATGCGGTCCGAAAAAAGTGGATTGTGGCAGGCAGTTTATTTGTGAATCTTGGTATCCTGTTTGTGTTCAAATATTTAGACTTCGCGGTGGATACCTTGCAGAAAGTCCTTGGCAAGCTGGGGATAACTTTGGCAGAACCGGGCTTTAGTCTGCTTTTGCCTGTGGGCATTTCCTTCTATATATTCCAGGCAGTGGGGTATATGATAGATATTTACCGGGAAAAGCTGGAACCGGAGAAAAATTTTTTGCGTTATGCCCTGTTTGTGTCCTTTTTCCCGCAATTGGTGGCAGGACCTATTGAACGAAGCACTAAATTATTGCCCCAGCTACAAAATGTGCATAAAATCAAACTTTGGAACGGAGACAGGGTGCGTGACGGTGCCTTGGTTATGTTGTACGGTTATATGTTGAAAATGGTGATTGCGGATCGTGCGGCACTTTTGGTAGACAAGGTGTTTCATGCACAGGAGTACTCCCTTTATGGCGGACTGACTATCTGGGTGGCGGCGATTTTGTTTTCCGTGCAGATTTACTGCGACTTTGCCGGATATACGTATATCGCAATCGGAGCCTCCAAGGTCATGGGTATTGATTTAATGAATAACTTTGACACGCCCTATCTGGCCATGTCTGTGAAGGATTTTTGGAACAGGTGGCATATTTCCCTGACTTCCTGGTTTCGGGATTATTTGTATTTCCCCTTAGGAGGAAGTAAAAAGGGAAGGATTCGTAAGTACATAAATATTATGATTGTTTTTACTGTCAGCGGTTTGTGGCATGGTGCAGCCTGGCATTATGTGATTTGGGGCATGCTTCATGGATTCCTGCGAGTAGTGGAAGAGATTACAGAGAAGATTCGGGCAAAGGTCAGGGCGCTTTTGCAGGTTAAGGATCAGGTACTGTCCTACAAAGCATTTCGCGTGTGCGTGACGTTTGTGCTTGTGACACTTGCCTGGGTATTTTTCAGAGCGGAAACCATTGGACAGGCTCTTGATTTGATTAAGAGTATGGTGACAGTTTGGAATCCCTGGGTGTTATTTGATGATTCACTGTTAACCTTGGGATTGGACGGCAAAGACTGGAATGTGCTTTTATTTGCACTTTTGGTGCTGTTTGTTGCAGAGTGCTTTAAGTATAAGAAAGTATCCCTGTCTCAAAAATTTGCGGAGCAGAATTTGTTGTTCCAGTGGGGATTTTTCCTGATAGGTATTCTGTTTATTATGGTGTTCGGTATTTACGGACCCGCTTACAGTGCATCTCAGTTTATTTATTTTCAGTTTTAACGGAGGGACGAAAGGATGAAAAAGAAATGTTATACCATAATTTTGTTCCTTCTGTTTTGGGCGGTTTTGATTCCGGCAGTACTTCGAATTTCTTATGTGCTGCGGGAGAAGGAAGGAACCAATATTCAGGATAATTTCAAGCAATTGGAGCCGGACAGTGTGGATATGGTTTTCATCGGAACCAGTCATCAGTTCTGCACAATCAACCCGGATTTGTTATATGATGAGTACGGTATCAACAGTTTTATGTTGGCGACCTCGGCCCAGACCATTCCCATGTCCTACTATGCGGCCATGGAAGCAATCGAGTTTCAACATCCAAAGGCCATTGTGTTGGAAGTGCTTTATTGTACCAATGATTTCTTGACGGTGACACCGGAAATGTCCCATACCTTTTTCGATGGGATGCCATGGTGTGAGGCCAAGAAGCTGGCTATAGAGGATTTGATAGAGCCCGATGAGCAGATTTATTACTATTTGAATCTGGGACGCTACCATACCCGCTGGAAGGACTTGAGCGAAGAAGATTTTCAGAGCAATTTGACATCACCGCGTGGCGGATACTATACGGAAGAAACCAAGTACAACTGGCAGATTCCGGTGATTTCCCGGGAAGAGAAGGAACCCATGCCGGAAGAGATGCAGAAATATTTGGACATGATAGTAGAGCTTTGCAAAGAAAATCATGTGGAGCTGATTTTGTATGCGGCACCCTTTAATTCTCTGTATGATGATGACAGCACCAGAGAAGATTTATTCCGCAGACAGCGGATTTTCAACTGGCTGGATGATTATGCGCAGGCCAATGAGCTGCGCTATTACAACCTGTTCTACGAAATGCACAAGATTCGTTTGGACGGCATGACGGACTACAAGGATTCCCAGCTTTTCAACTGCTACGGTCAGGAAAAGGTAACCCGATACATGGCAGAAAAAGGATATTTGGACATAAGTGAAGAATACTTGGGTCCGTAGCTAAAAAAAGATTGCTTGCCGGGTGAACAAGCGTATCCGTGTGGATAGACTGTTTGCGGGAGCAAATAAAACATTTTCACGAAATCTCGCTCAAACAGGGGATGAGTCCCTGTTTGGGCATCTATAAAACATCAATAATTCAAAACTATCTTTTGAGAAAATCCATGAAAACTGAGAGTGACATATATAAGAGGATATTTCGGAGTATCTATCCGCTGAAGAAGGCAGAAAAATTGAAGAATGGCATATAGAAATAGGCATTTAGGGTTATCTATCTGTTGAAGGAAGGATTGCAAACGGACAATCGACATATATATGGATGGATTTAAAAATATCTATCTGCTTTGTAGAGCATGTGAAGAGGCAAGTCAACATATATAAAAGTATGTTTTGGGCCAGCTATCGGTTGCAATTTGAGAGAGAGGTACTGTAGCAACATATATAATAGCATATTTGCCACTTTCTATATGCCAAGGTAAGTTTCAGTAGTGTAATAGCGACATATATGTACGACTTTTTTTTAGAATCTATCTGTCAACAGGAGGTATATTATAAATTATTATTATTTAAAGGAGGTTATTTCATATGAAAACAATCAAAAATGTATTGGAATCCAGAAAAGAACAGTTGCTTAGAATGAAGAAAGACAAGGAAAAGGCGATGAAAATCACGCCGAAGGGGTATCTGCGGATATGTAAGAAAGGAACTCAGGTACAGTACTATCATAGAGTGGATCCAAAGGATTTTAATGGGGTTTATATCCCTCAAAAGAATATTGGACTTGCTCGTAAATTAGCGCAAAAAGATTATGATGAAAAATTACTGGTTTGTATTGAGAAAGAATTGAAAGCATTGGAAAAATACCTGACTAGCGTCCCTACAATCTTCCCGGAAGAGATATATGGTACGCTACATGAAGCACGTCGCAAATTAATTTGTCCAATCCGGGAGCCGGAAGAAGAATATGTTTCGAATTGGCAGAACACGGAATATTCAGGAAAAGATTTTGATGTATTCACCCCCAAATTGTATACAGCAAAGGGAGAACGGGTTCGTTCCAAGTCAGAGGTAATTATTGCAGATTCTCTTAATAGAGCGGGTATTCCCTATCGATATGAGTGTCCGTTGTATGTAGAAGGATGGGGGACTGTGTACCCGGATTTTACGGTATTGAATGTTAGGGAGAGAAAAGTAATTTACTGGGAGCATCTGGGGATGATGGATGACCAGGAGTATATGGAAAGAGCATTAGAGAAAATCAATATATATGCTCAGAATGGTATCCTTTCCGGGAAAAATCTGATACTGACATATGAAACAGCAAAAGTGCCTCTTAATCAAAAGATAGTACAAATTATGATAGAGCAGTATCTGATATAAAGATTCTGGTGAGTGTATTCGAAAGGACAGAGCGGATTTGCAATAGCAGATTGGAGTGTAAGCAGAAGCAATTAAAAAACCGCCACAGCGTCAATCAGTGTAACACTGTAGCGGCTCAATATACTACTTGGCAAATAAAACGGTATCTTGCCTGATTCGGTTGAACCTTAAATCTAATCCTACAAACTTTCCACCGTTTTCTTTACATAATCATAAATCGGCTGCGCTGCATCAGCGCCATGTTTCGCAATAATATTTACAATTGCATTTTCTACTACAAAGCCATCGGCGATGGTTTCGTATTCTGCTTCCGGGTAATGTACACCAATTTCCAAAATCACGGGCACGTCGGTTACCTTGCGAATTTGTGCTACGATACCGGAAATATCGGTAATAATATCGTTACGGGCATCGGTTGCATTCAGGGAAGGAAGTACATAAATATATCCCTTTGCTTCCTCTGCAATCATACGGATGCGGCTCTTGCTGGCGGGTGCCACCAAAGAAATAATGTCAATATCATACTTTTCTGCGTAGGGCAGAAGCTCGCCTCTTTCGTCGTAGGGCATATCCGGAATGATAAGGCCGCTGACACCGGTCTCGGCGCATTTTGCCATAAATTCTTCGTAACCGAATTTGTATACCGGGTTCAAATAGGACATAAGCACTATGGGCACGGTTACTTTATCCTTTATGCTTGCCAACATGTTGAAAATCATATCAGTGGTACAGCCGCCTTTTGCAGAAAGGGCACGAACGTTAGCTTCCTGTACAACAGGGCTTTCAGCAATAGGATCGGAAAAAGGAACGCCGATTTCAATGACAGAGGCGCCGGCCTTTTCCATGGTCATAATGTATTCAGCAGTTTTATCTAAAGACGGGTCACCTGCAGTCAGGAACCCTACAAATGCTTTTTTGTTCTGAAATGCGTCACGAATCTTACTCATGTAAATCTACCCCCCTATATCTCGCAATTGCGGCAACGTCCTTGTCTCCACGACCGGACAGACAGCAGATAATAATTTGATCCTTACTCATGGTAGGAGCTAACTTCATCACATGTGCTACAGCGTGAGAACTTTCGATAGCAGCGATGATACCTTCGGTTCTGGCAATGTATTCAAATGCCTCTACAGCTTCTTCGTCAGTTACAGGTACATACTGTGCTCTGCCGATATCATGCAAATGTGCATGCTCGGGGCCTACGCCCGGATAATCCAGACCTGCGGAAATAGAGTACACAGGTGCAATCTGACCATATTTATCTTGGCAAAAGTAGGACTTCATACCATGGAAGATACCTAAGCTACCGGTAGAAACAGTTGCTGCGGTTTTGTCGGTATCCACACCGAGACCTGCTGCTTCGCAGCCGATGAGCTTTACGGATTCATCCTTGATAAATTCGTAGAACATACCCATGGCGTTGCTTCCGCCGCCTACGCAGGCCATTACTACATCGGGAAGCTTACCTTCCTTCTCCAAAATCTGCGCACGTGCCTCGCGGCTGATAACGCTCTGGAAATCACGCACAATCATAGGGAAGGGATGGGGACCCATTACGGAACCCAGTACATACAGGGTATCGTCCATACGGGTGGTCCA
>JAZNQI010000142.1:0-29312 GCA_045590095.1 Acetatifactor sp.
GTATCTCCCTCTACCTGCGCATCAATTTCCGTAATAAACATCTTGTCTACAATATCAATAGCTTCCTTATAGAGACCTGCTCCGCCTGAAATATAGATGTTCTTACTCTTATCTGCCACACGAATGGCTTCCTCTAAAGAACCTACTGTAGTGCAATTTTCCGCCTCAAACTTCTGTGTATTAGAGACAACAATAGTATAGCGATTAGGCAAAGGACGACCTATTTCCTCATAAGATCGTCTTCCCATAATCACCACATTACCGGTGGTAAGCTCTCTGAAACGTTTCTGCTCTCCTTTGATTTTCCAGGGAATCTGCCCCTTGTTGCCGATTACTCTGTTCTTTGTGTATGCTACAATTAATCCAATCATTGTTTTTTTCTCCTCCACTGTTTTTTTATTTCTTTTCTTTCTTTTTGTTTTCTTTTTCGTATCCATCTTTTCCTCTGCTTCTTTCAAAAAAAGGATGCTGTATTCACAACAACATCCTTTGCCATTGTTTTAAGGAATAATAATGCTTGCACAGGCTAAATCCCTGCCCAAATCATACACTCTTCCGCTTTGTATACCTACTACCTTGGGACGTAGAATAGAATCCGCATAATTTTCTACGACCTTCGCCTGTTCACCATTGCTCAAATTAACAATGCTGTCCACAGGATACAATATCACACTGCCCAAAAAGCTTTTCATCGCCTTCATATCCAATTCCGCCGTCATAGCCATAATCATTTCCACTGCATCACGGGGTGTATATGCCTCTTTATAGGGGCGTTCCGTTACCAGAGCATCATAAATATCCAGCACGGACAAAATCTTTGCATAAGTGCAAATCTTGCTGCTGTCCACGCCGAAAGGATACCCTGTGCCGTTTATTTTTTCATGATGTTGCAAAACAGCCAGTTTGATGGGTTCCTTTAATTCTTTCTTCTCTTTGATAATATTATATCCGTAAACAGAGTGTTGCTTCATATGGTAAAATTCTTCATCCGTAAGTCTTCCCGGCTTATTTAGCAATTCATTGGAAATACGCGATTTTCCAATATCATGCAACAAACCTGCCACTCCGATATCAAACACTTCTGTATCGGACAAACCATACTTTCTGGCTACCACCATGGCCATTGTCGCCACATCCACACTGTGCTTAAATGTATACTCATCACTGACCTTTAGGGTACCGATATCCACCGCCAATGCATCATTGTCAGTAATAGCCTTCATCAACTCATTCGCAATATTCTTGGTAACATCCGTCAGTTCATTAGAATCCGTATTGCTGTAAAGATAAGAAATTCCCTCGGATACACGTTTCTTTACACTTTCGGACAATTTAACCTTTACACGATCCTTAACTGTCAATTCCTCAATCTTTTGGATGGTTTCTTCAGAAGCGACCTGGGATATATCCCAATCTTCTTCGCTGCCTTCTTCTCGCACATAAACTCCATTAATCCCAAAACGTTTCAAAGAAGCCAAAATATCATCGTTAATCTGCGCACCTCTGGCAATCAAAACACGACCAGCGCCATCTTTGATGGACTGATCTATTACCATACCTTCTTCTAATAATCTGGTTGTCACAAAATAACGTCTACCCATTCTGCCTCGCTACTACACCCAAAGAAATCGTTTTCACAATTGATAATATATCAATATAAATTATACCACACCCCTCCTTTTTTCACAATAAAAAATACCTATTTATCAGCATTGATAAATAAGTATCTTCAGGGTTGGGCTATTCATTTAAATAGTCAACAGCTCGTAGGGGAATCGAACCCCTGATTCCGCCGTGAGAGGGCGGCGTCTTGACCGCTTGACCAACGAGCCAAAATTTTGCTCTGCAAAATTGGAATTTTCTTCGAAAATTCATTAGGAGTAAATGCTTCGCATTTCTCCAACCTCACTAATAATACTTTGCTTAAGCACTTGTTTATAATAATATAACTTCAAACAAATTGCAAGCATTTTTTGCAAAAATTTTCACAATTTTAACTTGCAATTGTTTGAAAGGAATATTTCCATATTTACTACTACTCGATGAGTATTCTTACATACTTAACAGGTGTTCTGTAGTTGTATTTACTGATCTTAATACCGGTAGACGGGCTGCTTGCATGGATAACCTGATTGTTACCAATGTAAATCGCCACGTGATTAATGGTACCTGAACTATTTGCATAGAAAACCAAATCGCCCGGCTGAATTTCGCTGAAACTGATCTTGGTACCGCTGGTTGCCTGTGAACCGGAGTAATGAGGCAATGTAACACCAAACTTCTTGTAAACAGCAAGTACGAAACCGGAACAGTCAGCGCCCTTGGTAAGGCTGGTACCGCCCCATACATAAGGATTTCCTACAAACTGCTTTGCATATTCACAAAGCTCTACTCTCACATCAGAAACGCCCATACCATACAACAATTCACTCATGGTTACAGCTGTGGCAAGGTTTTCTTCCACATGAGCAAACTCTGCAGAAACATATCCTTCTTCGCCATCAACAGAAACTTTAAACCAACCGTCTAAGGTTTCAACATATTCTATTTCTTCTCCCTTTAAAATCTGGGTAAGCACTGCACTGTCTACATTTGCTTCATCACGCACACGCAAACCATCCGTATCTGCAATTACTACGGTTCTGATCAATTCATTGGCACGAAGTTTCGCATCTGCACCTGTTAATAAATAATCGATACTGACATAACCTTCCACTTCGCCGGACTTAATATGTGCCCAACCTGTTTCCTTGTCCATATCTAAAATCTCACACGCTGCGTTATTGGGCATTTTACCCACTAACTTTCCGCTCTTGGAGGCTTCAGCACGTACATTCAAATTACCTGATTCAACATTCGCAATACCCAAATTGGTATAACCCCAGGATGCGCCCTGTGCTTCTTTTGCAAATGCTACATATTCTTCCTGAGTAAGCTGAAGATCCAGTACAGACGCAATGCCTGCCTGCTGCAACACATCGCCCAAATCATCGTTCGATGCATTTGCCTTCATAGGAGAAAGCATTAAACCTGCAGCTATACTTAACCCTAAAACACCCACTGTTTTATAGATCTTATGTTTCTTAAACATATTACACCCCATTACAAACTTGTTACAAAAATATTACACCACGTTCCCATTATAGCAACATGGTGTATTTATGTCAACCGTTTTTCGACAAATGGAATCTTTTTCCTGCAGAAATATCCTCTTCCATTTGTTGTTTTAACTCTTCTATTGTAGCAAACTGCATTTCCGGACGTTTAAAAGCCAGTAATGCCACACTGATTTGTTTATCATACAAATCTCCGTCAAACTCATAAATATAGGTTTCTACGCCTAATACAGGCTCCTTGTTCACGGTGGGCTTGTAGCCTACATTGCTGATTCCGGCATATTCTTTTCCTTCTGTAAAAACCTTGGAAAAATACACACCGCATGGGGGCATCAACTTATTTACCGATGGTAAAATATTGACTGTGGGCATCCCCATCTTCCTTCCGAGGGCCTTTCCGTGCACCACCTCTCCCACAATGGTATAGGGAGTTCCAAGTAATTTTTCTACGTATTGCATATCGCCTTCAGCCAAATATTTTCGAATTCTGGTGGAACTTATTTCTTCCCCGTCATACATTACTTTCTCAATGGTCGTAAGCTGATAACCATATTTTTCCGACAGTCTTTTCAAAAGTGCCGCATCACCGGCTCCTTTATCGCCAAATGAAACATCCGTACCGGCAACAATCCACTTAGTGCGCAATTTTTTCACCAGAATTTCTTCTACAAAAACCTCCGGTGGCATAGCTGCCGTCTCTGCCGTCATAGGAAACTCCATCAAAACTTCTACTCCCATATCTGCCAAAATACTGCGTTTTTCCGGCACGGAGTTTAATTCTTTTCCGTCCGAAAATCCGAAAAACACTGCCGGTGACGGGTCAAAAGTCAATACACACGGAGTCAAACCTTCTGTTTTCTTTTTCAAAAGCAATTCAATCAATTCCTGATGTCCTAAATGTAATCCGTCAAACTTGCCGATTGCAACTACTGTATCCCTATTCAGTTCAAAATCAAGCGTACCTGAAATGATTTCCATCTCTACTCCCTAATTATCCGTTAAAAACATTTTTACCGGCTTATAACGCCGCTTCTCCTGTTCATAAGAATAAACACCATAGAACTTGTCTTCTACATATACACGAACCCAAATTCCCGCTTCATAGCGTTTATTCTCAGCCGTCTGGTTGACGTAAAAAGAATTGCCGTTGTCTATTAATTTCTTATGCTCCGCCAATACATGCAAAGCCGGGCACTCGGCAAATGCACTATCCACCGGAAATAAATACTCTTCTATTCTGCCTTCATCTCTGACTTTCTCTAACTGTTGCAAAGTAAGTGCCTTGTCCAAACAAAAGCCTCCCACCTTGGTACGAAGAAGGCTTTTCATAGTACCGCCGCACCCCAACTTCTCGCCAATATCTTCGCACAAAGTACGTATGTAAGTACCCTTGGAACAAGCCACGCGCATCTTCACTACAGGAAGGCTTATCTCTAAAATCTCTATTTCATGAATAAACACAGGTCTGGCCTGTCTTTCTACTTCTTTGCCGGCTCTGGCCAGTTCATACAATTTCTTACCATTCACCTTTAACGCAGAATACATGGGCGGCACCTGCATATACTCGCCTTGAAAACCCTCCACGCAAGCTCTGATAAGTTCCTCATTCTGCACCGGTTCTTTTTCACAAAGCACCTGTCCTGTAATATCCTGTGTATCGGTTTTTATCCCCAAAAGCAGTTCCGCTACATATTCCTTATCTTTGTCCGTCAGCATATCGCAAAGCTTTGTACCGCTTCCCAAACAAACAGGAAGTACGCCTTCCGCATCCGGGTCCAAAGTGCCGGTGTGTCCGATTTTCTTCTGTCTGCAGATTCCGCGCATTTTGGCTACTACGTCGTGTGAGGTAAACCCTTTTTCTTTATAAATGTTGATAATGCCGTTATACATCCGCATTCTCCTTCAACTGCTTTTCAATATGCAGGGACAAATTATTTACACAATCATGGAAAGTGCCCTGCATGGTACAGCCTGCAGCACGAACATGTCCGCCACCGCCGAAATAGGTCGCCACCCGGGCTACATTTACCTTTTCATCGGAACGCATACTGATTTTGTACTCCAACGTACCGCATTCGTACATAAAAATAGCGCAATGCACACCCTTTATATTTCGCAAATGGTTTACAATACCGTCAAAATCATGAGTGGTCACACTATAAAAGTCCATCATCTTCTTATCCACACAGCTCACAATACACTGACCATCCAGAAAACGAATACTTTCCATTAATGCCCGACCTAAAATCTGGGTCTGATGATAACTTCTCTGATAAAAAGTCTCCAAGACTATTCTGTCAAAATCAAAACCATAGGAAATCAGCTTAGCACCGATTTGCATGGTTTTCGGGGTTGTATTAGAATACTGGAACACGCCGGTATCATGAATAATTCCTACATAAATAGCCTTTGCCAGTTCCACATCCAAAACCGATTCATTCCCCTCTGCCAATATCAAATCATAAATAATTTCACTGGTAGAACCAATGGTGGGATCCACAAAGTTTACATCCCCACAACCGGTATTGCTGATATGATGATCTATATTAATGGTTTTCTTTGCTGCCTCAAAATACTTGGCAGTATCCCCAAGTCTTTCCAAATTACAATCCAGCATAAAGAAAACGTCGAAACTTTCTTCTTTTGAAAAATCAGATACTATATATTCAAACCCCTTTAATTCTTCAAAAATACGGGGGGGTTCTTCCATATAAACCGTTACACGCACTTCATCAGGCAGGCATTTCTTTAAATACTGATACAGTGCCAAACAGGAACCCACACAATCTCCGTCAGGTCTTACATGTCCACTGATACCAATCTTCTGCGCACCTTTACATTCTTCTAAAATTTTCATGCACTCACGCACCTTTCAAATACACACAGAGAGCCCCGCACTTGCGAGGCCTCTGCAAATAATCATTATTCTTCCTCTTCTTCGCTATGCTCAGAAGCCATTACATCGTCAATCTTCTTTGACATATTTACACCATACTCAATGGACTGGTCCATAATAAATGTGATGGCGGGTGTGTTACGCAAATTGATTTCTTTCGCCAATTTAGACTTAATAAACCCTTCTGCACTCTTTAACCCCTGATAAGTAGCCTTGCGGGCTTCTTCATCTCCGAATACACTAATCCATGCCTTGCAGCTCTTTAAATCCGGAGCTACTTCCACAGCCACTACACTGGTCAGCGGACTGATGCGGGGATCTTTGATTTCACCGCGGATAATCTCCGCAAGCACTCTCTGTACCTCACCATTGATACGGGTATTTTTAATACTATTCTTTCTCATATATACCTCTTATACCGACATACTTTCTGTACAAAATATTTACGTTGGAACATTTTGTATCTTAGAATGTCTGAAACACCTACTACCTGGGAACTTCCACCATAATGTAAGCTTCTACAATATCGAACTCCTGCATTTGGTCAAAACCGTCAAATACAAGACCACATTCGAAACCGGTCTTAACTTCCTTCACGTCATCCTTAAATCTCTTAAGTGATGCCAATTCGCCTTCATAAATCTGGTTACCTTCACGGGTAATACGAATCTTACATCCTCTCTGGAAGATACCATCCATGACATAAGAACCGGCAATATTACCAACTGCTGAAGCCTTAAAGATTTGACGTACTTCTGCATGACCGATAACCTTCTCCTCGTAAATAGGATCCAACATACCCTTCATAGCAGCCTGCACATCTTCGATAGCCTGATAAATGACTCTGTAAAGTCTGATATCTACGCCTTCGCGTTCTGCTGTTGCCTTTGCAGTAGCATCGGTACGAACATTGAAACCGATGATAATTGCGTTAGATGCACTTGCCAGAGTAACGTCTGATTCATTAATAGCACCAACACCACCGTGAATGCACTTAACCACTACTTCTTCATTGGAAAGCTTCATAAGTGACTGCTTCACAGCTTCCACACTACCCTGAACGTCTGCTTTTACAATCAGGTTAAGCTCCTTCAAATTGCCTTCTTTAATCTGTGAGAACAAGTCATCCAAAGACATCTTGGACTTGGTTTCTTCCAACATCTTCTCTTTGTTCTGAGCAAGGTAAGTTTCAGCATAAGTCTTAGCCAATTTATCGGTTTCATGTGACAGGAATACTTCACCTGCGGTAGGAACATCAGAGAGACCTAAGATTTCTACAGGTGTAGAAGGTGTTGCTTCTTTCACTCTTCTGCCCTTATCATCAATCATGGCTCTTACCTTACCGTAGCAAGCACCTGCTGAAATAAAGTCACCCACATGCAAGGTACCCTTCTGTACCAATACAGTAGCAACAGGACCACGTCCGCGGTCGAGCTCTGCCTCAATAACCAAACCTCTTGCCTGACGGTTAGGATTTGCCTTCAACTCCAAAATGTCTGCAGTCAAAAGAATCATATCCAAAAGTTCGGGAATACCTTCGCCGGTCTTTGCAGAAACAGGTGCAAAAACAGTGCTTCCGCCCCAATCTTCCGAAATCAATTCATACTCAGTCAACTCCTGCTTTACTCTTTCGATATTTGCAGAAGGTTTATCAATCTTATTTACGGCTACAATAATTTCAATACCTGCAGCCTTTGCATGGTTAATTGCTTCTACGGTCTGAGGCATTACACCATCGTCAGCCGCAACTACCAAAATAGCGATATCTGTAGCATTTGCACCACGCATACGCATAGCGGTAAACGCCTCATGTCCGGGTGTATCCAAGAAAGTAATCTTCTTGCCGCCGGCATTTACAGTATAGCCACCGATGTGCTGTGTAATACCACCAGCTTCCTTATCGGTAACATTTGTCTTTCTGATAGCATCCAAAAGGGATGTTTTACCATGGTCTACGTGACCCATTACACAAATAACGGGAGGTCTTTCCTGCAAATCGCTTTCTGCTTCTTCATCTTCCTTCAGAAGCTCTTCAATTACGTCAACCTTTACTTCCTTTTCGCAAAGGATTTCGTATTCCATAGCAATATTTTCAGCATCTTCATAAGAAATTTCCTGGTTTACGGTAACAATCTTACCTTCCATAAACAATTTCTTTACAATAACAGAAGGCTGTAATTTCATCTTATCAGCCAAATCCTTGATAGTAATGGTATCAGGCAATACAATAACCTTAATAACCTCTTCCACTACTTCTTTCTTCTTCTCAGGCTTAATGAAACGTCCCGGCTTGTTCTTTAAGGTTTCTTCTTCCTCATAGAAATGGTCCTTCTTGTTCTTCTTATCCTTTTCCTGGCTGATACGTCTCTTTTCTTCTTCTCTATGCTTCTCGGTATCCTTTATAGGCGCAGCATCTCCGCCAAAGCTCTTCTTGTTATCACGGGCACCGTTACGTCCGTCATTACGTCCGCCTCTGCCTTCATTACGGTCTTTATCATAAGCATCTTTATCAAAACCACCGCCGAAATTCTTGCCACCGCCGAAATTCTTGCCTTCGCCCTTGTTATAACGGTCATTCTGTCCGTAAGAAGGACGACCCTGCATGCCGCCTTCGCCCTTATTGAAGCCGGGACGGCCTTCGCCGCGTCCGCCTCTGTTGTCACGGTTGTCTCTGTTATTATACTGACCATTTCTGTCCTGGCCACCCTGTCTGGGACCATTATTACGGTCAAAACCACCCTGTCTCTGACCATTTCTGTCACCCTGAGGTCTGTCACCCTGAGGTCTGTTCCCCTGAGGTCTGTCAGACTGCTGGGGTCTGTCGTTCTGGGGTTTTACAGCATTCTGAACAGGTGCAGTTACAACTGTTTCTGTTTCCACCTTCTTTACTTCTGCTTCTGCCACCGGAGCCTGCGGTTTTGCAGCCGGTTGGGGCTTATTAGGCACCATCTGCACACTGGGAGTGGGGGATGGTGGTGTCAAAGGCTTAATAGGGCGCACAGGCTGGTTCTGTACGGGTTTCTGCGCATTATTATAGCCATTTCCTCTGTTCTGTCCCTGCTGGGGTCTGCTTCCCTGATTCTGCTGGGGTCCCTTCGGTCTCTGACCGCCGGGCATCTTAGAATTCTGTGAATTACTTACAATAATAATCTTTTTCTTCTTTTTAGGAGCTTCCTCCTGATTATTCTGAGTTGTTTCCTGCTTTGCAACCTGTGACTCCTGTGCCACGGTTTCCTGCTTTGCTTCTTCTGTAGTCACGTTCTTTTCTGTCAAATGCATATCTCCTTTTCCGCCAAATGCTTTTCGCACCTGCTCTATTGCATCGTCTTCAACTGCGCTCTGTGCTGCCTTTACTTCTACTCCTTTTTCCTGTAAAAAAGCAAGCACCTGTTTACTTTCTATGTTCAGCTCTTTTGCCAATTCATGTACTTTCATTTTCGCCATACTTACTACCTCCTATCCTCTCTTGTTTGCGTTTCCGATTCGACTGCTTTTTTAACCGCGGTTGCCAAACCGGCATCGCAGATTGCCAGAGAAGACCTTAAGTCTTTTCCGATAGCCCGGCCCAATTCTGTCTTTGTACTGTATTCCATGATGGGCACTTCGTAAAAACTACATTTATCATGAAATAATTTTTTTGTATTTCCGGATGCATCTTCCGCTACAATCACTAAGATTGCTGACCCATCCTTTACTGCGTTTTCTGTTTGAAATTCGCCGCTTACCAAATTTCTTCCTTTGGCAGCCAGCCCAAGTAACGATAACACTTTATTCTGCTTCACTCGCATCAAACTCCTTATCCAAGGTCTCATATACCTCATCCGGAATACTCATCTTGAAAGAACGCTCCAACCCTTTATTTTTGCGGGCTTTCTGTAAACATTCCTTCTGCATACAAAGATATGCGCCTCTTCCGTTCTTCTTTCCTGTTGTATCCAGACTAATATCACCTTCTGCAGTTTTAATGACACGCATCATTTCCTTTTTGCCCTTCATTTCACCACAGCCGATACACTGTCTCAAGGGAACCTTTTTCATGAAAACTATTCCTCGATTCCTTCTTCATATTCGTCATACTCGTCGTACTCGTCATCATACTCGTCATCAATATAATCTTCATAACGGAATCCGGGAGCATCCTTAGCCTGAGTCTCTGACTTAATATCAATCTTGTAACCGGTCAGTCTTGCTGCAAGTCTTGCATTCTGACCTTCCTTACCGATAGCAAGTGACAACTGATAATCCGGAACAACAACCTTTGCGGTCTTTTCATCAGGATCTGCAAATACTGCTACAATCTTTGCAGGTGATAAAGCGTTCTGGATCAAATTACCGGGGTTCTCATCCCAGTTTACAATATCAATCTTTTCGCCGCGAAGCTCTTCTACGATTGCATTTACTCTGGCACCGTTCATACCTACGCAAGCACCTACCGCATCTACGTTAGGATTATTGGACCAAACAGCAATCTTTGTTCTGCTACCTGCTTCACGGGCAATACTCATAATCTCTACGGTACCATCCTTGATTTCGGTTACTTCAGACTCAAACAATCTCTTAACCAATTCCGGATGAGTACGGCTTACATTAATACGAGGTCCCTTAGGAGTATTCTTTACTTCCAAAATGTATACCTTGATACGCTCTGTAGGTCTGAATACCTCACCCTTTACCATTTCAGCTTCATTTAACATAGCATCAGCCTTACCCAAGTTAATGCTGATATTCTTGCCAACATATCTCTGTACCACACCGGTAACAACATCTTTTTCCTTTTCGTAGTACTGATTATAAATAACACTTCTTTCTTCTTCGCGAATCTTCTGCAAAATAACATTCTTTGCATTCTGTGTCGCAATACGGCCGAATTCTTTAGACTTAATTTCCACATTCAAAATATCGCCCACTTTAGCCTTCTTTGATACTTCCTTTGCATCAGCCAAAGCAATCTGTAACAAATCGTCTTCTACTTCTTCCTTGGTCTCTACAACTTCCTTCTCTGCATAGCAAAGAAAATCGCAGGTTTCACGATTGATTTCCACTTTAATGTTATCTGCCTTACCAAAGTGGTTTTTACATGCAGTAAGCAGGGAATTCTCAATTGCTTCAAAAAGAGTTTCCTTGCTGATTTCTTTCTCCTTCTCCAAGATATTCAATGCTTCCATTAATTCTTTGTTCATTTCTTAATTTCCTCCATTCTGCCGTTTATACTAAAAATCCAACGCTAATCTGATGATTGCTATATCACTTCTTGAAAAGGTCCGTTCTTCATTGTTTATGGATACTGTTACACTAACTTCATCAAAACGAATCAAGTTACCCTCAAACTCCTTACTTCCGTCCTGAGCTTTAAACAATTTGATTTCCACGTCCTGACCGATACTGTTGGCGAAATGCCTGTCTTTTTTCAGGGTTCTGCCAAGTCCCGGGCTGCTTACCTCTAAAATGTATGAATCGTCGATAAAATCTGCTTTATCAAGTACATCCGAGAATTCTCTGCTGACATTTTCGCAGTCATTGATACCTACGCCCTCTGCTTTGTCAATAAAAGCTCTTAAATAAAAATCACTGCCTTCTTTCACATATTCCACGTCGTAAATGCTGACGCCGTGTTTTTGTGCGATGGGAAGAAGCAATTCTTCTGCATTTCCTTCATAAGTCTCTCTTCTGGACATTCCTTTCCATCCTTTCCGGCTTACAACAACAAGAAAGAGTGGATTGCGGTCCACTCTTATCTAGTAAGCATCTTCAATTCTAAATTATTATATCCCCAAATATTGTAAATGTCAACACTTCTTCTGCTTTTTCTTAACATTTACTTCCCCTTGGAGGCCATACTCATTAATATCCGATTGCATTTCCTAAAAGCAAAATACTGCAACAACATACTGCAATCATCACCTGCAATTTGATACTCCACTTAATCCATTTCACATAGCTGACGCCAACCAGACTTAAGGCAATCAAAAGGCAGGGATTGGTAAAGTAAATCAAATTCGAAAAACCGTCCCCGTAGTTAAAGGCAAGTACCATTAACTGTCTGCTCATACCGCAACTGTCTGCTATAGAGGCAAACAGCGGCATCAAAAGCACCGCTTCTGCACTTCCTGATGAAACAAAGAAATTCATAATCATAGCAAACAGGAAAATAAACAATATACCGGCATAGGGCGGCAAATCGGAAATAAAATATTCCGCAAAATCTGAAATCGGTTCAAAAATACCGGACTCATTCATGGTGTACTGGATACTTCCTGCCAGCATTATCAAAATTAAAGACGGCAAAATCGTCATCATTCCATACCCAAAATAAGTTGCTGCTTTACGCGGCTTAATTTTAGAGCAAATACAACAGCCCACACCTGCAACGAGGAAAAACAGTGCAACTAAAATCATCAAATAATCGGAAAGTCCGGGAATAAATACCGAAAGCACGATTACCAAAAAGCAAACCCCGATGGTCCCTATGAAAAAACGCATGGAAGCTTCCATATTATCTTTTCGTACAAAAGCACTGATTCCTGCTTTCACCGGCTCTGTATCAGCTGCTTTATTTTTCTTCTCACACTTCTTGGCATAAGGCATTAAAAACAACATGAGGCAGGCAAAAATCACTACAAAAGTCAATAATCTCAAGGAAATACCACTAAACACCGGTAAATCCATCAAAGTCTGTGCCACACCGGTGGTAAACGGATTTAGCACCCCTGTTGCAAAACCGCAGGCTACAGCACCTAAAGACATCCCAAGGCCCACAAGCTCATCCCAGCCCATAGCCACTGACAGAACCACCGCCAAGGGCACCAAAGGAATACACTCCTCGAAACTTCCCACAAAAGCACCCATACTCAGGAAAAACAATGTCACAAATGCCAGCAATACATACTTTTTATCACCGGCGGCATGTACGATTTTCCGCAGCATATAATCCATGGTTCCGCTTCTGTCCAAAGCGTTAAATGTGCCGCCTATTATCAAAAGGAAAATCATTACCGCAATCAGTGTTCCGCCCTGTGGTGAGCCCAATACAAGTACCGGAGATAATGCCCATTTCCAAAATGGTATGCTTCCCCCGGGAATGACTAATGTCAATATATAGGTTAATATCATCAAGCCAATTAAAATAGCAATTGCCACCACGAAACTGGCAGCACTGATATTCAGACCTTTCTTTTCCTTTTGTTCCATCTCATGCTCCTTAATTTACAAAGCTTAAGCCGGGTGGTTCCCGGCTTACTGCTCATTTTTATTAAAATAAATTCTTAAGTTTACCTGCAATATCAGAAACAGAATCAACCTTAATCTTTGCTTTAATTCCGTCCACTACTGCTTCCATTTTATCATCCGGCAAATCAACACCGATTAATTTCTCAACGGTCTTTACCGGTTCCTTTTCGAACTGACCTTTTAAGTCATCATCCTTTTTAATTTTGTCTACTAATTCATTGATTTTTTCTTTAATGTCCATGCCTGTATACCTCGCCTTCTTTATTGAGCATCCCTGCTCTGTAAAAATAATACCATAAAAAACCAAAAACAACAAGATATTCCGTTTAAATCAAATACAATAATTCCATAGGTAACGCAATCAGTTCACGGGCACCTTGCTCTTTCAGATAATCTCCGTTTCTAAAGCCCCAGGTAACTGCAACAAAACGTACATCTGCATTTTCTGCGGTCTTTATGTCTACGTCCGAATCACCGATGAATACGCATTCCTCTTTAGACACACCCAATTCTTCCATTGCCTTAAACAAGGTATCCGGTGCCGGTTTTCTCTGTATTCCTTCTGTTTCACCAATTGCCACGTCGATAAATTCGCCGAAATATTCCTCACAAAGCTCTTTTACCGCCTTATCAGGCTTATTGGAAACCACACCAATCTTGTACTCTCTTCGTTTTAACTCCTTTAACAACTGTAAAATACCTTCATAAGGCTTGGTGTTGTCCTTGCAATGATAATCATAATATGATTTATAAATGGCAAGTGTAGTCTCAAACAAAGGATTTTCCTCGCCGTCCGGAATGGCACAGGCAATCAAATGACGTGCCCCGTTTCCGACAAATCTGCGAATTTCGTCACTGGTACGTAAGGGCAAACCATGTACTTTTAATGCCTCGTTCACGGAATCAGTCAAATCCGCCAAGGTATCCAATAACGTTCCGTCCAAATCAAAAATAAATGCCTTCAAAGGATTCTCTTCCTCTGCCAAGCGGTAACATTGCTCAAAGAACTTAGGGTCCATGGTGTGCATGCCACGTTTTTCGTTATTCTTTACCAGCAAATAATCGCCGGCCTTACCCAATATGTACCTGCTGTCATCTTCCAGTGTAAAAATCTTCGCCTTCTGCTCCAGACGTTTTGCAGTAACGCGCTTTTCACCATGGAACACACAAACCTTGGCATGCTCTGCAAGGGATACTACCTTATCCTCTGAAATATTCTTGGCTGTAGGATAATACTCCAGATTCGCCAATCTAAACTGCCATTCATACAGACGATATTCCCGCATGATTTTTTCTTTACTGCGCACAAATACATCACCCTTGATACCGATGGTAAATATCATATCCTCTTCTATGCGCACTTCCCTGTCACCACGCATGGTACGAATAGTAACTACATCTCCTACAGGGAATAAATCCGTGGCCATAACATAGCCCATGGGAATGGGTTTGCGCACATACTCTTTCATATCTGCTGATTCCACATCAAAATCCTTAGCATAAATAATCGCATGTCCCTGGAAATAATCCATGGCACGTTTTTCCAAAAAAGATTTAATTGCAGATGTGGAAGGGCGCATTTTGCCCGCGTCGTCCATCTCCATGCGAGGTGTAAACTTTTGCTCTTCACAATACTTTTCATATGCCGGAATCAAAAGTTCCATTTTAATAGTACCGCCGGCCTTTACAAAATGACCGCCGCCACCGCCGATACCTTCACAAATCTGCTGCGCCAGTTCACTTGCATTGACTTCTTTCACGCAACTGCGTACCGACAACTTAATACCCTTTGGCAACACGCTGAATACCAGACAGGTATCTACCACATCCACTTCCAACACCAAATCACTGATAATACCCAAAATATTAGGGTCGCAGACACCGGCCTTTACAATGGAAAAGCGATACTCATCAATATAATCACTTCGAAGAAGTGCCGCCCCCGCAGTTTCCAACTCCTCAATAGACAAATTACAATTGCGGAATTTGGTAAGCATGGCCACATCAAATTTTGCCGCATCACGAAGGTCCATGTCCAAAGGATGTGAGATTTCCGTCAAAGCATTGGTATCCGAAAACAAACCGTAATACATGGCTGTGGCCAAATCTCTATTATCATTAATATCAAAACCGGCATCCTTAAGCATCTGCCATACCAACGTAGCACATGCACCCAGATTACTCCTCACTTCATTTAAAACAGGCAAAGTTCCGCTGACCTCATGATGGTCGATTACCGCCACTTCATAAGCATCAAAATGAGTCACGTTACCTTCTCCGTACTGACAGTCCACTGTAATCAAAAGCTGCGGTTTCTCAAGACTCTGCACATAACGTATGGGAATATGCAGCTCGTCCACCATGAGTACCAGATTGCTCTTACGGATTTTGTTACGTCCGCCGTAAACAATCTCTACATTTCTTTCATGTTCCTTAAAAAACATATATAAACCATAGGCACTTGCCAACGCATCCGCATCCGGATTGTCATGGCATTGAATCACAATATTTTCATAATCCAAAAGATCGTATAATTTCATAATATTCTCCCGCGTATAACTTTCTCTAAATACACCCTATAGACAAACTCCTACAATTCATACGGCGTAATCTGGTATACGTAATAATTCAACCAATTACTGTACAAATTATTGCTGTGAGAACGCCACTGTAATAAAGGCTTGTTCTTCGGATCATCATCGGGATAATAATTGTAAGGTACCTGAATAGGCAGCCCCTTGTTTAAATCTCTGAAATATTCGTTTTGTAGTGTGTAGCGGTCATACTCCGGATGGCCGTTTACGAATATTTTCTTGCCCCCTTCTGCCATGGCCAGAAATACACCTGCCGCTTCGCTTTCAGCCAAAACAGTAAGTTCCTTGCAGGCATGAATGGCTTCTCTGGGTGATTCGGTATGGCGGCTGTGAGGAGCCAGAAAAACATCATCAAAACCACGCACCAAAGGCACCTTTCGATTCATCACCTTATGCTCGTAAATACCGAATAATTTTTGAGGTAACTTTTTCTTGTCAATGCCGTAATAGTGATACAAGCCGGCCTGTGCTCCCCAGCAAATATGTAATGTGGAAGTCACATGAGACTCTGCCCAATCCATGATTTCGCACATCTCTTCCCAATAATCCACCTCTTCAAAGGTAATATCCTCCACAGGAGCACCGGTAATAATCATACCGTCAAACTTGCGGTTACGCACATCATCGATACTGTTATAAAACTTATTTAAATGATCTGCAGGGGTATTTTTGGAAATGTGGTTCTTTACATTCAGGAAAGTCACATCCACCTGCAAGGGTGAATTAGACAAGGCGCGCAATAGTTGCAGCTCCGTATCCTGCTTCACCGGCATAATATTAAGTATTGCAATCTGCAGCGGACGAATATCCTGATGCATTGCACGATTTTCGTCCATCACAAATATATTTTCATTCTCTAAAATTTCCTTCGCAGGTAAATCACTTTGAATCTTAATGGGCATTTCTCTATCTCCTTAAAACTATTTTTGTCCCCGGGCCAAACACCTACGCCTAGCCCAAGTACTTCTCCATAAAATCCTCTTCCGTCAAAATAGGAATGTTAAGCTCTTTGGCTTTTTTATTCTTACCGGAAGTGGATGTAATATCGTTATTGATGAGGCATTCCGTTTTGGAAGTAACACTGCCGGTCACCTTACCTCCCCGTTCTTCAATTACCGCTTTCATTTCGTCACGATTTGCATAATGATTCAGACTGCCGGTAATACAAAAACTCTTGCCCGTCAACGTCTGTTCTGCGGTATTTACAGGCATTTCCTGTAAAGTAAGTTCCGCCATCAAATGCTCGATACGTGCAATATTTCGAGGATTCTGCATGTGCTCGACAAAAGCAGTGGCAATCACCTCACCAATACCTTCCACTGAGCTTAATTCTTCCGCCGTAGCATTACGCAGAGCATTCATATCATAACCAAACTCCTTGCAAAGTACCTTTGCCGTCGCTACTCCGATATTAGCAATCCCCAATGCGTACAGCACTCTGGGAAGAGTTGTATTTCTGGAAGCATTAATACCCTCTATGAGATTGGCAAAAGATTTCTCACCAAATCCTTCCATTTCCACGATTTCTGCTTCGTATCGGTCCAAATGATACAAATCAGCAAACTCATGCAAAAATCCGCAACCGATAAACTTCTCCAAGGTAGCCTCGGACAAGCCCTCTATATTCATGGCATCCCTATTTACAAACTGGGTAAATGCCTTAATATTCTTTGCTTCACAAGCTTCGTTAGTACAATACAAAAACTTAGATTCATTTACCTGACGAATCTGCGTTGCACCGCCGCAAACCGGACAGATATCCGGAATCTTAAGCGAGTCACTTCCCGTGAGATTTTCTGCAATCTGCGGTATAATCATGTTTGCTTTGTACACGGTAATACGGTCTCCAATACCCAACTTCAAGGCTTTCACCATACTGATATTGTGTACGGATGCGCGACTGACCGTGGTTCCTTCCAACTCCACCGGTTCAAAAATCGCCACAGGATTAATCAAACCCGTACGACTGGCACTCCATTCTATCTCCTTTAAAGTGGTCTCACGAATTTCATCCTGCCATTTAAAGGCAATGGAATGTCTGGGGAACTTGGCTGTCCGTCCCAAAGCCTCCCCGTAAGCAATATCTTCATAGGTCAGCACCAGACCGTCCGAAGGAATATCGTAAGTCTCGATTCTGCCTGCAAACTCCTCAATTGCCTCTAAAATCGTATCCGGCGTCACTTTCAAATAATCTACCACTGCAAAGCCCTGTTCCTTCAGGAAAAGGAACTGCTTCTCGCGACTGTTTTCAAAATCTACACCATCCGCTCTTACCAAGGTAAAGGCATAGAGATTCACCCTTCTGGACGCTGTAATTTCGTTATTTAACTGCCTTACGGAACCACTGCATAAATTACGCGGGTTCTTGTATTTTGCGTCTGTATCGGCAATCTGCGCGTTTATCTTTTCAAAATCGCTGTAACCGATAACTGCCTCACCACGCAAAATCAGTTCCCCTTTAAAGGGTATGGTTATGGGCAGGTTCTGAAAAGTTTTCGCATTGTTAGTTACCACTTCTCCCACTTCACCGTTACCGCGGGTAACTGCCTTCTTAAGCTTACCGTCTGCATAAGTCAGCACTACAGTTAATCCATCCAGCTTCCAACTAAGTAAACCTGTCTGCCCCTGCAGCCAGCTCTTCAATTCCTCTCTCTCCTTGGTTTTGCCAAGAGAAAGCATGGGCGTTTCATGAGCTTCCTTGGGAAGTTCCTCTACCGCCTCATATCCTACATTGATGGTGGGACTGTTAGCCAGCACCGTGCCGATTTCCTCCTCCAACGCCACCAATTCATCATACAATTTATCATATTCGAAATTGCTCATGATTTCCTCATCCTGCGCGTAATACGCCTTGGATGCCTTATTCAGCAACTCCACCAAATATTTCATTCTCTCTAATTTGTTTTCTGCCATAGTTTCACCTTGCCATCTTCATTTACAGACCACTGCCCAGTCGCCGCGTAGTCCTGCCAAAGCTACAGTCCTTCCTGCCGCAATTATCTACAAATCTCTTACAGCCCCGCGCGCCGATACAGCTCTGCCAGCTCTTCGCCCTCGATTTCCCGATATTTTCCGGGCACCAATTTATTTAACTTGATATTCATCACACGGACTCTTTTCAAGCTTGCCACCTGATAGCCCAGTTCCTTGCACATACGTCGTATCTGGCGATTCAGTCCCTGAGTCAAAACGATACGCAAAGTAAACTTACCAACTCTTTCTACCTCGCATGGTCTGGTGGTCACTTTAAGCTCCGGCAAATATACCCCTGTGCTCATCTTCTTCACAAAATCATCCGTGAGTTCCTTGTTCACTTTTACAATATATTCCTTTTCATGCTGATGTACGCCACGCATCACCGCATCGATTAAATCTCCGTCATTGGTCAAAAGGAGTAACCCTTCCGAATCCTTATCCAAACGCCCTGCATACGTCACACGCACCGGATATTTCACATAATCATTAATGATTTTTTCCGCGTATTTGTCCTTTTCGGTACAGGTCACACCCACCGGTTTATAAAAAGCCAGCACCGCTTTTCGCGCCTTGCCAAGCACCTTTTTGCCCACTCGTACCTCGTCGGCCTCTGTTACCTTGCAACCCATTTCAGCCACACGTCCGTTTACCAAAACAGCTCCTGACTCAATGAGTTTATCCGCTTCTCTTCTGGAACAAACGCCGCACTCGGCCAGATATTTATTTAATCTTGTCCCTTCCACGGCTCCATCTCCTCCTTTAAGCGAATGGCCGGAATTCCGTCCTTATCCACCAGTGCCTGCTTGGCCTGTTGATCTGCCAACTCATTAAAAAATACATTGCTGTGAGCCGCAACCTTGGTAAATTTGATACCAATCTGCCCAGCCCACATCTGCATGGACTGCGCGTACTTCTGCGTCAGCTCCGTTTTACTCTTCCATGCTCCGGTCACCCATTTCTCCACGCCCTCATAATCATAACGAATTTCAATATTCCGAAAACCGTTTTTGATGGCCCATCGAACAGCAAACATGGAACCCAGCATCTCTCCGGTCACATTACGAAGCTTCGCAGACTCCGGATTATTACCACTGCCGTTCTCCACATACACCGTTCCGTCCGGCATCAGAAAAATACATCCAAAAGCATATTTCAGCAGAGAATGTTCGTAGCTGCCATCCACATACGCAATAAGCTGATCCTGTGCCATGGTTTCGGAGTGCTTGAAAGGTTTTGGTTCGTCGTTCCCTGCCTGCTCGTACGCAGTTACAACTTCTGTCTGCCCTTTCTTTGCGCCGTTTACAGCCTCTCCGAAACAGTAACTTTCCGCCTCTGCTCTGGTCGGGAAACCTTTGTACTCAGCACCGGAAAACCCATCCACTGCCGTCTTACATTCTTCCCATGTGTCAAAAACACCTACCTTATGCCCTTTTCGTACTGCATATACTTTTTTGGCTGCCATACACATTACCCTCAACTTATTTTTATGCATAGTTCCACACAGAAACATATACTTCCAAATATCATACCATAAAACAGCTGATATATGCAACTTACAACTGCGAAAAAATACCTCCGCCATCACGTAATGCAGCCACTGTAAATCATAGAATTCCTCTGTTACTTTTTGATTATCTTGCCGGAACCGGCTTGAAAATATAAATTGATAAACTACTTGTTTCAGATACCTGTTAAAAGGCATAACTTAATACTTGAACTATTCCTTATACTTCAGAACGAACGAATCCACATTTTTCTCCTGTACTGCCAGCTTCAACCAACGCTTCAACACCTCCGTGTCACTTTGAGACATGATTTCATCACGCAATTCTTCAGATACTTCGCCAAAGCTTTCCATCACTAACAGCAGGCTTTCTGCACGACCTTCCGCACGACCTTCTGCTCTCTGTGCTGCCATCATTTCCCGAAAAATCATATAACGTCCTCCTATTTCTCGATCCGCTTTGATACGTCGTATTGTTCTCTGTAGCTTAGCGACGTACGAATCCTCAAAATCCCGGTTACAATTATCCGCAGCCGTACCAACGTACTTAAGAAATTTTACCAGTTTCTGCGACACTTCGGCATCATTCTTCCCCTTCGTACTTAGAAAAATACTTACACTTCCATCCTGTAGCTTCAGACTATGGTCCTCCAAGCAACAGTTCTCAAATGTGTAACAATACTTCCCCTTTCCAAATGGGTCAAAATCACATACAAAAATCACATATGTATCCGGTAATGCGCCGTACTCACATCCCTTTTCCAACAGCTCCCCATCCAATATACTGTCGTAATAGCGCTTCCTTTTCGGCAAATCCGCTTCTTTCTGCACCTGCATCTCCACGTTATAATGGGTATTGCTATCGTCCTGCGCCATCACATCAAGACGAATGCTTTTGTACTCCGGATGGTATACCATGCTCTTCTCTTTACATACCGTCACCTGTCCGATTGGAAAACCCAACACCATTTCTAAGAAATCACTGCATATTTCCTCATCGCACATCACTGCACCAAACATGAAATTATCTTTCATGGTAAGTTCTTCTAATCTTTTCATCTTACGCTTTTACTCCTCCATACACAACCAGAGGAATTCTATGACTTGTTTCAGATGCCTACTGAAAGGCATAACTTAATACTTGAACTATTCCTTATACTTCAAAACGAACGAATCCACATTCTTCTCCTGTACTGCCAGCTTCAACCAACGCTTCAACACCTCAGCATCACCCTGGGACATGATTTCATCACGCAATTCTTCCTGAACTCCTCCGAAACTCTCAAGCAACAGTAATAAACTGCCAGCAAATCCTTCCGTTTTCCCTTCTGCTTTTCCTTCTGCTTTTCCTTCTGCCTTTCCTTCTGCCTTTCCCTCTGCCTTCCCCATTTCAAAGCCTTCCTGAAGCAGCTCTTCTTTATATAATTTCTCATTAAATTCAAATATACTCACCGCTATCGCCTCCGACTTGTTTCTTGCCAGAAATTCCGCCAGTATCCCGTCCCTGATACAATCATCTACCGCACGTAAGACTGCTTCTTCCACTGACATACAAGAAACATATTCCCTCACTTTTGCGATATATAGCATGTACTCCCGCAAATCCCTGCAAGTTTCCAAAAGTGCCTCATTAAATCCCGGATTAATATTTAACACCGTAACTATCAACTCTAACTGTGGTTCTTGCTCCCTTTTATTAAACGAGTCCGACAATCGCAATACCCTGCGCTCCGGTTGTCTATCCATTCCATTATAAAAAACAACAAACTTCGGTGTTGGTATCTTGACCAATGCCGAACTATAAATATTGGCATCCCGCACCAAACGCTGCAACACATTTGCCACATAAAACAAATCCCTCAAGGGCATATTCGGGTTCACAGTCGACTGTTGCTCATACAAATTCAGTGATAAATCCAAAATAAACGAAACATCATTTTTCACATTCATATAGATAGCATTCTCCAAGGTAGTGACCTCTAATTCCTCCGGGTTACTGTAATGTGTTCCGTTTACTCCGTTATATAAATCCAACAGCTTCTCTCGCTCCCGATAAATCATCCGGAATAACGTGTCCTTATAATTTCTTTGTACCTTATACATGAACTCCTCCATTCCGCAGAAGTTCCTCGGAAACCCCTGCTTTTATAATAAGTGAAAATAAAAGCATGAATTCCCTGATATTTAGAATTAGAAATGACTCAGAACGGCTAATGCCGGAATAGAAAATATGCTTTGCGTATATAATATCACATGTTCTGCATAAAAACAATCCCCATTTTTATTTATTAACACATTTATTTCTTTTAAAAATAAACCCATGTCCCACCATTCCCCACATATCCTCTAGCCAACCACCCTTAAAAGTGCTATAATTAATTGTTAATCAAGATTTTTAGGAGGTACAAAGGTGACGACAACTCCCCGCAGAACAACTCCATACAATACAACCTCGGGCAACACAGTTTCACACAATACAGCTGCAGACAGGCCTTCAACGCCCAGACTGCCCGCAGAACGCTCAGCCCCACATACTATGCCCCCTCACAAGCGCTACGCAGCCGCTTTGATACGGCATTTCATATTGATTGCCCTGTTTTTCCCGGCTTTCTTTACGAAATTTCAGCATGTGTATTATCAGGACATGAGCTTCATGACCATCATCGCACTCATGCTGACCATCCATATATTGTTCAAATTCAGACTGGATTTTCGCAGGCACAAATACAGCGTCATTATCCTGACCTGCACATTGGTTCTCTATATCGCCACTGCAGTCATCAATTACCGGCGCTACCCGGTGTTCTTCTGGCGTACAGAGCCCCTAAACATCCTAATCGCCGTGCTGTTTTTCATAAGCCTGCTACTGATTCGTCAGGAAGCGGACATGGTTTCTGACAAAGTCATCCGCTTCGCCATGGGCGCCATGCTGGTGCACAATGTAATCGGCATCATTTATCGCCTGACCGGCGGTGCCAAATTCTACATGCAAACCTTTTATTACGAAGCGTTGCAAGTGTCCGAAACCGGCGGCATCTTCAGCTGGATGTACTACGATGCAGCTGAGTATGCGCTGATTTTGCTGCTTACCATGGCATTTTTCATGACCTATAAAAGAATGTTCAAAAATCCTTACCTTTACTGGGCTGCCCAGGGAGTATTCATCCTTTGCATGCTTCTTACAAATGTAAAGATTTACTATCTTGCCACAGTACTGTTGTTTGGAGGAGATTTTGTGCACAGCCTGCTCAAAAATCGTGCAAACCTGCGCAAATACCTCCCCTACACCTACCCGGTGGCAGTCCTGTTGTTTGGTGCCGGTATGCTCCTACTCAACCGCATACTTGACAGCCTGCACACCAAAGCCCTTATCCGCAAAACCACCTGGGACATCCTGCAAGAAACCCCTGAAGGCTTCTACGCGGGCTTCGGTGCACTTGCCTATCAGGTTCCAGGTGTGGACATACCCGTGGTACAGGCACAAAATACCTTCCTAAACCATATGCTGCGCCACAGCTTGGGCACCGGACTGGTTTTCGCCCTGCTCATCAGCGTCATACTGATACTGGCATTCCTGAAGAAACCAAATTACCGCAGTTTAGGCATCCTGTTTGCCATCCTCCTGCCTTTAAATCTGGACTTTGGCCTGCAGACCCTACACCTGCCCTACGTATTATTTTTGATTTATTGCATCTTTTTCAGACAAGGAGAAAAGACAAATGCTCTCTAATTATGTACCCAAACGCTTCGCCCAAGCCATGATTAAGCACGTAGTGGCTGTAAGCTTATTTATCCCCTACTTCTATTCCAAGAGCTTCAACTACTACTACCAGGATTATATCCTGGCGAATTTCTTCGCCATCCTGGCAATGGTGTTCATTCTGACCTCTTGGAAGCTGGACTTGCGAAAAAACGGCATCCTGTTAGCCGGTATGGGCATCCTGTTAATAGCGTACAATGTCTGCGCCACCTATATGAACTACAACTACCATCACTGGTACGGTGAACAAATCAACACCACCATCATCTTCCTCTTCTTCATGGTACTGCTCATGGTGAAAGACCCCCATGCCCTCATCGACAGCAATACGATTCGAAGCATCATCCATATGATGGTAATCACAAATGTGTTGGCGATTGGATATCGACTGATAACGGATCAAAACAGAATATTGTTCATGAATAATTATGTGAGACGGGATAAATATGTAGAAACCATGGTAGAACAATTTTCATGGTTATATATTCATAAAAGCCAGTATGCACTCATACTGGTCCTTTGTATTGCTTTCTGCGTGGTTTATCGAAAAATGTTCCGTAATATGCTTACCTATTTTCTCTCCTTAGGAGTGTTAGTTTTGGCACTCTATTTGTCCGACAGCTATACTTCTATGGCGGCCGCTGCATTAATTTTTGTAGGACAGTTTCTGGACTATTTATGGAAAGCCAAATGGTGGAAAAAACTGATTGCTACTGTAGGCTTTGGAGTACCTGGGGGATATGGGTGTTTGAAGTTATATGAATCTATTAGTAAGAACAGAAACTTATTGACTCTGGGATATAGAACCGAAATATGGAAAGGTGCATGGAAGACCATAACAAACAATGCAAACGGAATGATGAATTTTTCTATGGGAGTAGATATGTTTATCTACAGAAAAAAATATCAAACATATAATTGTCATAATGTATTTATGAATCAAATGTTTCGTTACTCTATACCTGTTGGTGGTATTTATACTTTAATCTTCTTAATGATATTCCTATTTGCTATTAAACGAAATTTTTCTTTTACTACATTATCCATAATAATTTCATTAATCATACCTTTGTGTATGGATTACTCACTAACCAACATTGAATTGATACTATTTATTACATTATTATTCATTATGTTTTTTGGTAATTCCGCTAGACTCAAAAGTAATTTGTAAATACCGATAGGATTAGAACCGTTCCCCGACCAAGCACAGAATATTTTTGAATCATCTGAGCCAATGGTATTTGCTACCTTTCTGCTCATGTCATCATAATCCTTTGTCAGGAAAATTTTACACAGTTCTCTTCCTTTCGAGGAAGAATTTTACTCATTAATTGTAAGCGTTTAATTTCAGGGTGAACCTAAAACATTACCGGAACCCCATTGCTAGGATTCCGGTACGCTTACATTTTACTCATGTTTATTACTACATTTTTCCTGAATGGTCTCGCTCCAGGGAGCCAGCTTTGCCAGCTCATCATCTGACATATCTTTGCATGGACGATGTTCAAGCAGGTATTTCAGATATTCATATAAATTCAGATTGTAAGCCTTTGCCATTTCCACAATCGTAAGATACAGGGCATTGGCCGTAGCTCCATCCGGTGTATCGGAAAAGAGCCAGTTCTTTCTTCCTACGGTAACGGGACGGATGCTGTTCTCGCTTAAGTTATTGCTTAAGCTACAGTGCCCATCTTCCAGATAGGTCATCAGGAACTCTTCACGGTTTCTGATATATGTGATGGCTTTCTTCAGTTTGCCATTACTTCCGGGATTAACTTGTTTTAACCACGCTAAGAAACCCTCAATGGCAGGCTTCTGGTCTTTGAGGCGGCGATTATAAATCTGTTTGAAGCTTAAGCCTTTTTCCTTATAGGATCGCTCGTATTCAAACAGCTTGTTGCAGTAGAGTACTCCCTGAACCGCAGGATGGCTGTAATCCTTTTCCTGTCCCTTGGGAATGGCCTCTAAAAGATATCTGCGGATGTGAGCCCAACAGCAGCAACGATTGGTTTCGTTCACTTTGTTATACCCCTGATAACCATCCGCCATCAGATAGAAGCCGGGCATGATTCCGTTTAAGAAACGTTTGGCATTTTCCCCCGCTCTTGTAGAAGTATAGTTGTAGAGAATGATAGGATTTAATCCATCTTCTCCGGTTCGGACCAACCAGAAATAAGATTTCGACTGTGCCCGGCGCCCTTCTTCCTTTAGTACCTGGACAGGTGTCTCATCCATCATTAAGAATCGGCGTTTAAGCAGTTCACGATGGAAGTAGTCATACATTGGCTGTATGTACTCCTGTGCAGCCGTGATAATCCAGTGAGCCATAGAAGCACGACCAATGGGGGCAGACTGCTGTAGGAAATCCTGTTCCTGTCTGTATAGGGGAATATATAATCCGTACTTTCTGTAGAGGATATATGCCAGTAATGATTCGGACGCATAGCTTCCCGGAATCAATGCAGGCTTACCATTATCCTTTATAAACTGTGGTTCCTCTGTATCCTTGCATTCAGGGCAGGCATAAGTAGTAGCGATATATTCAATCCGTTCCAGTTTGGGAGGAGTATATACAACTTCGCTACGGATAACCTCCGTTCCGATAGCCAGCATTTCACTGCCACAGAGAGGACAGATTTTATCTTCATCTGACAAAGTATTAACAGTTACCTGTCTGGTTGGGATATCCTTAAACTGTTCCGCAAGTGTAGGCTTTTTCTTACGAGGTTTTTTAGGTTGCTCCACGATTTCCGGTTCGATGAGTTCTACTGGCTTTTCTTCCTCCTGAAGATTTTCAAACAAACTCATCTGTCCGGCGATATCATCCATGCGCCGCTCACTGGAGGAACCAAAGAGCTTCTGACGGAACCATGCGAGCTCAGCCTTGAGGTTATCGTTCTCTGACTGTTGTTTAGTAATGGTGTCATTCAGCGTTTTGATGGTCATATTCAGTTGTGCGATCATATCCTTAAGCTCGGAAAGCTGAATGTCCTTACTGCTTCTTGCCATGATTTTGCTCCTTGATTTGATAACTTAATTATACCACAAAAACGGCAATAAAGCCAGTAAAATCAAGGGGTTCAGGCAGTTATAAGAGCTTTCGGCTGTTCGATTTCAAGCCCAGACATCAGCCAGTCAAACTGTTGCCAAGTGATAGGTTTTACCTCAGATTTATTCCTCGGCCACCGGTATCTGCCCTGAACTACATCCAGTCTCTTATAGAGAAGAACAAAGCCGTCCGGTTCACGGAGCAATACCTTAATGCGTTCACAACGCTTGCCACAGAACATATACAATGTATGTCCTCTTGGTTCTTCTTTCAGCTGGCTAGCAATGATGGCACACAGACCGTCGATGGACTTTCGCATATCGGTATATCCTGTAATGATATAGATATCGGTTGCAATGGAGATATCACCAAGCATGCTTCATCCCTCCGATATACTGCAGGGTGCTTTGCACCACACGTTCATCTGCACCGTTAAACAAGCGAAGTGTTATGCCGTCAATCAGTAATTCAGCTGCAAGCATCGCTGACGGTTCCTGAACATCATGGCTAACATTTTGCTCTATTAACAGACTAGCCTCTGAGTTTTCGGAAGGAATTAAATCTACTTTAACTACTTCCTGTATATTTGGAAGTGCATTTGTTCTTAACGCTGGTTCCGGAAAAGTATAACCGGACTTACGAAGTTTACTAACCCAGTTGTAGAAGTTACCGGGATGAATCCCGTTCTTTTCACACCACTGGTAATCAGAGAGACCGCTCTGGCGGCATTCCATGATCAGTTTAATCTGATCCTCTTTACAAACACGTTGTTTCATAATGGTTGTCTCCTTTGAAGTAGAGTAAAATGCTCGCATCTAGCCGAAGAAGATCGGGTAAAATGTTAGCAATTCCTACCAACCATTATAGAGAAATAACTAGGGAAAGAAAATCTACCCTGAAATTAAACACTTACCATTAATTTATTTTACATGAATAAACTATAAAGAATAACACAAAAATTCAGTAAACGATCAATGACATAGTTCTTAGCGCCACAAACACAATCCATGCGATAATCTCTAATAAAAACAATATAGTTTTGCTAGATATAGTTTTTTTAGTATTTTAGTGGAAGTTATATTATGAATAATGCTTCTATTGTGAAGCACCAGTTCCGCATGGAAGAATGGCGCAAGCGTATCACAGAATGTCATGCCAATGGCATACCTATTTCTCACTAGTAAAAACAAAACGGATACTGCGAGCAGATGTATTACAAATACCTCAAAAGAATACGAGAGGAAATGGTTTGTGCTCTACTGGTTCCTGTTACGGAGCAATCCGAACCCACCGACCGTATTCAAGAGATTAGAAATCCAGACACCTGTCCCAAACAGCTGCTGTCATCATCCTGTTAAACAGTACCACTGTGGAAACAAATCAAGGCACCAGCCAGCAGACCATACAGGCAGTGCTACTGGCACTGCATAGCATATGTTAGGCGACATCGCGGTTGCCGAAAATAACCACATTGCCTGTGGCTATACAGACATGAAGAAGTCCATTGACGAATTGGCAGCAATCGTACAACAACCATTTAAGCCGGATCCGTTCTCAAATACACTCTTTCTTTTCTGTGGCTGGCACAGAAACCGAATGAAGATACATTTCACATAAATAACCTTATTTAGATGATTTGATTTTTTCGATATAAGACTTAATAATTGATACAAAGTATCTAACTTTAACATATGGTTTAAATATCTTTTTACCATTATTCCACTTAACGAGCATTGTAATATAATGATCCTTCTTCCATCGACGCTCTACAATTATAAAACCTCGCTTCAAATAAAATGCAATGGCAACAGAATTGTTTGTAGGCGTATACAATGCTAACACTTCGATATTCTGCTTTGAAGACCATTCAATACATTTCAAAATTAGTTGAGTACCTATATTATGATTTTTATATTCCGGTAAAACTGCAACATAATGTAGCTTTGAAATTGTACCCTTATAAAACCATCTTTTGATTATAAGTATTTCTATAGAAACCGTTCCTACAATACGTTTAGTATTATTATCTAGCGCTACAAAACATACTCCTTTATCGCTTTCAAATAAATTAATACTGTCTTCATTAATAGAATAAGATGAAAAAATAACATCTTTATTAGTATCATAATTTGCAGAAACAAATGACTTATTTATAACTTCATTAATGTCATCCCAAAAAATGTCACT